>DASRBN010000036.1 GCA_035653615.1 Ktedonobacteraceae bacterium
GTCGCCGCCTCCACCGGCTCCCCCTTGTTCCCAATCATAGGCGCGTCCGCTCGGGTCGGTCTGGGTTTCGGGATTGCCCCCCACATAGCCATACGGATTCATCCCCGATGCATTACCCTGCACGCTATCGGGCGAGAGGAACACCCCCACGACCGGGTCATAGTAGCGCGCATTGAAAGAGTCCAACCCCGTCAGGCCATCATTGTACTGCCCGGTAAAGCCTTTGGTGGTGGTGAGATTGCCGGCGTAGTAGCGCCCCTTGCCATAGGGGCCGAAGAGCTGGTTGCCCTGCACCGAGGCGCCACCTGCCGACCAGGTGATCTCGGAGAGCACACTGCCGAGCGCGTCGGTGAGCAGGAAATAGGTGCCGTTGGCGGTCAGGTCGCCCAGGAGCTGTCCGCCCAGGACGTAGTAATAGGTGTTGGAGAGGTTGCTGCCACTGGCGCTATAGAGGTGCTCTTGCAGGCCGAAGGGGTAGACGGTGTAGGTGGTGCCACTGCTGTTGGTGGAACGCTTGAGGACGCGGTTGCCGTTGGCGTCATAGGCGTACCATTCGTGGTTGGTGGAGCCGGCATTCCATTCCACGAAGCGGTTGAGGTGGTCGTAGGAGAGGGCCGCCGTGGTGCTGCTGGAGGTGCGGCCGGTGACGTTGCCCCAGGGGTCGTAGCTGCTGGCATAGCCCTGCCCGCTGGAGTTGGAGCAGGTCGAGCCCAGGGCGTAGAGGCCGCTCAACTGGTGCGGTGCGCTGCCCCCATTCAAGGGACCCTGCCACAGGTGGCTTAGGTGCGTGTAGACAGAGTGAGAGCCATTAAGCCTGTTACTTGATCACTTTTGAGGAGTATGAGCTTGGCTCATACTCCTTTCTTACATCCTGAATATATTCCGTCTTTCAGAGACTACCATTTCAAGTCCTCAAAAGCGGCAAGGCACTTTTCCATCTGCTCTTTTGTGAATCCATACTTCTCGGTAAGCACCTCTCCAACCCGCTTATAAAGTGCAGGCTTGATCCGCAGCACACGGGTAAATACCTCTGGATAATCTAGATGCGCATGCAGATAGCCTAAAGCCAGGTGGACTTTCCAACTTGAGAGTACGGGTTCTGTTGCGTCAAGTGCGGCAAGGATATCAAATCGCCCGAGCCAACCTAGCGCATACATCACTTTCCCTTGACAGTAACGCCAATAGCGCCTCGCAGTCCTGATAGATTCCGGAATGAGTTGCTCTATCTGCCTATATACTGTTAACGCCTCCAGAAGAGCAGGGACTGCCTCTGGTTGAGCCCATTCTGCCAGGATCAGGACGATCAATTCACGCCAACTATTGTAGAGCCAGAGGCCATCGCCCATGGAGCTTGGCCATTCTTTGGGTGGCAAAAACTCCGTGAGCATAGCGAGAAGCAGGGGAAAGGCCTGCTCGTCTTTCATCTTACCAAGTTCCAAGGCACTAGCCCATCTCTCGCGAGGATGAGGGCTGTGTAAGAACGGAAGCAAGAGTTCATGCGCCCAGGCTGTCCTATCATGGCCTAGCGCGAAGATCGCCACAACTCGCTCATCATCCTGTCCCTCGTTCAAGGCACGAGCGAAAGCCTCTAGTTCCAATCCCCCCCAACGGTGAAGAAAGGTCTCTAGCACTAATTCTTCAGCAGAGATGTCGTCGTAGCCCGCCATACCAAAAGCATATCGCACATATTCAGGTAGATCAAATAAATCAAACATACTTTCTCCTTTCTACGAACATACTCAGATTTTAAAGTAAAGATAAGGATCTCCTTCATCGGGATAGTGCCATATCTCAAGATTGACACTCAGCCCTGCAGCCGCATCCAACCTACTTTCCCAAACTCCCCAAAACAGTTTCAACTGACACAATTGATCTGCGCAAGGTCTATATTGTGTAACCATTTTCAGTCTATACTCAACCTCTTGGCCAAACATATCTGTGAGTCCAGGTAATTCTCTTTCGCCCCATTGGATGGCTAACTCCTCAGCGTGTGCATTATCACCATTACTCACAAAGTCCTCAGATATCCTATGCAGCAAGAGGTCATCGGATGTAATGTCGATATTAGCACTTACAACATTTGGCGTATGATTTTCCGGAGTCCACCTCGGTCCAAGGTTCTGATCTTCACGTACCTGGTCTGTCCTGGTCGCCATCTCCTGAACATCGGATGGAACCCCATCAGCGGGCACGGCACAATTATGGACCACCCACTGCCCCTCACCTACCGTGAAGGTATGATCCTGGGCTACTTCCAAATTGTACATCCGCTTGCTGCCAGGCACAACCTTCCAGCCGGTAATCTCTCCGATACTTCCATCCGCCCGCACAACATGCATGCCCACGGTGATCTTGCCGACGGGCAGGAATCCCTTTTCTACTGTCAAGAACGGATGCTTCTTATTGGTATGTACTACTTCACTTATTGCTGGCACCACTTTTCCGTGCTTCTGATGAGCAGGTGCCGTGATCGTTAGATCCACCAGATCATTATCTGGATGAATCCACACATGCAGAATGGGTTGGAGTTCCATTTGGTGTGTCTGAGAATTGTATGCCCAGACCTTCTCACCTGCATGAAGTTTCCCAATCTCCTGTTCTCCATGATCGGTAGCTACTTCTGTCCTGGCAGTGAAGCTGCAACCACCCTCGGCCGGCCTGTCGCCCTCATCGGCGGGATCGCCGGCGCAGAGCGGGGTCAAGCATCCCTCGATAATGGAACTGGCCGTCGTATTGATCGGCCAGGTCACCTGGATGCTGCCCCCATCCCCTCCTCCGGCACAGCCACCCACGCCGATGCCAATATCTCCCGGCCCGATGCCAATACTGAGCCGGCCGCTACAGAGGACTCCTGAGTCGTCAGGCAGCGGGACGTGCAGCGTGATCGTGCCTTGCACATGCTGCTGAGCGTTCCAAGTCCCTGCCATACAGTCGATTTGACTCACCCCCAAGCAGGAGTTCTGCGGGCCGGAGGCAGGAGCATAACTGTTGAGAAGATGCTGCCACTGCTTTCCCGATTCCTGGCCATTATTGGGGTCGGGCACATACATCTGCCCGGAGGGGTCGGCATAGGTTTCGGGGTTCCCCCCCACATAGCCATACGGGTTCATCCCCGACGCGTTGCCTTGCACGCTATCGGGCGAGAGGAAGACCCCGACCACCGGGTCATAATACCGGGCGTTGAAAGAGTCCAACCCTGTCAGGCCATCGTTATAGTGCCCCGTAAAACCCCTGGCCGTGGTGAGATTGCCGGCCTAGTAGCGCCCCTTGCCATAGGGGCCGAAGAGCTGGTTGCCCTGCACCGAGGCGCCACCTGCCGGCCAGGTGATCTCGGAGAGCACACTGCCCAGGGCGTCGGTGAGCAGATAATAGGTGTTGTTGGGGGTAAGATCACCGATCAGTTGCCCACCGAGCACCTAGTAATAGGTGTTGAACTGGTTGCTGCCGCTACCACTGTAGACATGCTCCTCCAGACCAAAGGGGTAGACCGTCATGGTCGTGCTGCTGCTGTTCGTCGAACGGCGCAGGACGCGGTTGCCACTGGCATCGTAGATGTACCATTCCTGGTTGGTTGAGCCAGCATTCCATTCCACCATCTCGTTGAGGTTGTTGTAGGAGAGCGTGCCGGTCGTGCCGCTAAAGCTCCGTGTTTTGACGTTGCCGGTCGAGGGGTCGTAGCTGGTGGCGTAGCCCTGGCCCGTTTTGTTGGTACAGGTCGACCCCATGGCGTAGAGGCCACTCAGTTGGTGCGGCGCATTGCTGGTGCAGTAGAGATACTGGTACTGGGTGCTACCTCCGTTTAAGGGGCCTTGCCACAACTGGCCCAGGTGCGTGTAGACAAACGTGTTGATGTAGGCGGCGATGTTGCCGGATACCCCTGGCGTGCCGTTGCCAGTGCAGGAGGGTGTACCCGTATTACCCGACCAGGTGAGGCGATTCTGTTCATCGTAGCAAAAGACCTGGGTCTCGCTGCCGCCGGAGTTGCTGTAGCCGGGGACACCAGCCTGTGTGGTGGTGGAGCTCGTGACGTTGCTGGTCGGGTCGTAGCCGATGCCCTGGGAGTAAATGGTGCCGCTCTGCCCGCTGCCACCCTGCCAGGTGGCCGTCATGCTGGTCGGGCGCAGGTCGCCATCATAGCCGTATTGTTCGGTGGCCAGGGCCGAACCCGTACTGGTCTGCAAAGCGATGCTACCCACCAGCGCGTTGACGTTGTAGGTGATGCTGGCCAGGTTGGGGGTCGTGGTATTGGTATTGTTACTCATCCCCAGCAGGCCACCATTCGTTGGGTCGTAGATCTGCGTGCTGGTAAAGCCGAGACCGGAGGGACTGGCGCTACTGGTGGTCGTGGTCTGTGACTGGTCGGCATCCGTGTAGGTCTCACTCAATTTGTAGGTCGGCAAGGCTGTGCTGACGCCCCAGCTATTGGGCAGGCTGAACACCAGGTTCTCCTGGAAGAGCCGCCCGCGCTGGTCGTGGGCAAACTTCTCGGTAGCCGTGGCCGAGCCTCCTTCAGGGAAATAGGTGGTGGCCACACTCTTGGTGAGCTGCCCGACGGGATAGTCGCTGCTGCCGCCAATCACCGAGCTATCGTAGGTGTTCTGGATGAGGGGATTGCCCCCGCTGCAGGCCCCGGTCGCGTTGGCCGAGGTGGGCGGGACGGCATCCTGCAGGCAGCCCAGGCGGCCCAGCAGGTCGTAGTTGTAGCCCAGGGTCTGGCTGCCGGCGACATCGGAGGTCAGGCGGCTGTCCGCGTCGTAGGTATAGGTATGCGTGCCCGCGTCCGGGTCCAGCAGTTGCGTCAGGCGTCCCAGGTTGTCATACTGCATCGAGACGGTGGCGCTGGTGAGGATCTGCCCGCTTTGGGGCAGCAGGTCGGTCGTCGTGACCTGGAGCGGCTCGCCCAGCACGTTGAACTGTGTGGCGATCAGTTCATTGGGCGTGAGGATGCCACCGTAGGTGCCACTATCATAGCGCACGTAGCGCGTCTCGCCCAGCACATCGCGCAGGCTTTCGCTGGCATGATTGTCGGCATCGATGCTCACAGTCGCGTCGTAGGTGTTGCTGTCGCCGTTTACGGTATCCAGCTCGTAGATGGCACAGGTGGTCGCGTTGCCACCCAGCGAGGGGCAACTGATGCCAGGCACACCGGGTGGGTTGAAGAGCGGATCCTGCACAGCGATCACACGGCCCATAGCGTCATAGAACGTCGCGGTGCCGGTGGGAGTGTGGCCATTCTTGTCGGTCGCGCCGTTGGGATCGATCCAGCCGGTGCCGCTGGCGACCTCGAAGGGGATGCTGGTAAAGCTGCTGTGCTGCTGGTCGTTGTAGACGGTGAACTGGATGGTATCATCGGCGCTATCGGGTCCCGGTGTGCGCGTCTCGGTCACGCGCCCGTGCGCGTCATAGAACGTTTCGGCCACCGCGCTGGGATAGAGCGCGGCATTGCTTTTGGTCTCAGCACAGGGCAGGCGGCTGCTCTGACTACAGGTGGAATAGCTTGTCGCTTGCTCCGTGTAGGAAAACTGCTGCTCATTCGGCTCGGTGGTTTGGACGGTGAGGTTGCCGTATTGATCGTAGGTGTAGGTCAAGGCGGTGACCTGGTGATTGACATCGGTTTCGCTGGTGGGCAGATCGCCTTGCCCAGGATCATAGGCAATGCTGGTCGTTTGTCCAAAAGCGTTGGTGCTGCTGGTGGGCAGATTGCTGGTGCCATCATAGATGGTGCAGGTGGTATAGGTTCCTGCATTCCAGGTGGTATTGTAGATGGCAGGCGCTCCACTGAGGGTGCAGCCATTTTTGTTGCTGGTGCCCCCGCTGCCATAGAACGAGGCATGGGCGGTGCCGAAGGCATCCACGGTCATCAGCTGGTTGCCGCTCGTGTCGTAGCCCGCATACGTGGTGAGTTGCGGCGTGCCGAAATTGGGCGAGGTGCAGGCGCTTTGTTGATACCAATTGACGGTGGTGAGAAAGCCTGCTGCTGGCGTGTGGACGCCCTGAGCGGCGTTCTCATCATAGCTGAAGGATTGGCATGCCAGGATATCGCCCACGCTATCATCAATTTCGCTGTGCGCGACTTTATTGACATCATAGTAGACCCAACCGTCGATGGTGGTGTCGTTGGTCTGGTAGGTCCACTTCCGAGTGAGATAGACACTGGGATAGGCGGGTGATAGATAGGGCCCGGCGATAGTCTGCTGTTGCAGGTTGTGATAGCTACCCAGTGCCGGACTCTGATGAAAATCACCCAGTCCGCTACTGTTGCGATAGTCGTCAAAGGTGGAATCCTGCTCCACCCAGGGGGCATTGGGATTGGAGGGACTGGTGCCTTCATACTGGGTGGTACGGCTGCTGATGATCATCACCTCGCAGGGCGTGTAGATGCCACTGTAGTTGCCGTTGCACGAGTTGGCGGTATTGCTGTTATCCCACCAGGGATAGCCGGCGTAGATATTCTCGGTCTCCTGCAACAGTGGACCCGAGCTACTGTTGCCCTGGTAAACATACTGGTAATCCAGCGCGCCGGAGGTATAGTTATGCGGGAATCCTTCTTGCGTCCCCCAGCCATCGGTTGAGGCATATTGCTGCACTGTCAGGTCATTGGATGGGCTGGTGATATCGACATAGGCAAAGCCACGAAACTCACTGTGGTAGTAGTCCAGAAAATCGTTGTCACTGGGTGGAATCCAGTTGTCGCCCACGCAGACCCCATTGCAGCCGCTTTGACCGGTCTCGGCCAGTTGATAATGATAGGTGGTGATGGCAGGAGCGAGTGATGAACTACTGCTATCGGTGCCGTTGACAGTGATGGAGGTGACGGATTGCACCGCCCAGGCCCGGTCATCGGGCCAGGCATAGCTGCCGGTACAATCGGAGGGATAGAGCGAACAATACATGGGGTCGAAGCGATTATCGCTATGCGCATCGGGCGTGCCATGCGTATTATTGTAGGCTTCCAGATAGGCGACGCTGCCCCCGGTCCCGCTCGCCAGATTGTCGTAGCTAGTCACATACTGCCAGTAGGTCTGCACATTGTAGTAGTCGCCTGGGTGACCTGGAATCTGCTGGGTGCTATCGTAGTAATCATCGCGTAGTGCCCCGCTGTAGCCGACCACCAGCCCTTTGAGTTGCGTGCCAGTGCCGTGCTGGTAGACGGTGGGGGTGATGCTCTCGAGCAGGTGTTCGCCCGCGCAATACATCTGCAGTTGCGTCCAATCGTCCCAGCAACTGCTGTAGCCGGACCCACCAAAGGAGAAGCTGTAGCTGTAGTCTTGATTGCCGGGGCTATCGGTTCCGACGTAACTGGTGATCGAGAGGGGCGTAAAAGTCGCCATCACCTTGGGCGCCGGCAGCCCTGGAGACGGGAAATCGACGGGATCGTCACAGCGCAGCGGTTTGCATGAGCCACTGTAGGCATGCACCCACGACCCATCATCGTAGGGTCCCTGGTAGCTGAAGTCCACGGTGCCCGAGATTGTCGAGCCGGTGCCATAGGTGATCTGCTTGATGACGGCGTCGCGGATGGTCGTGTAGCCATAGGGCGTGGTTTTGTCCTGCTCGTAGGTGACGCTCAGGAAGCGGCCCGACGTTCCCGGCCCCTCATTGGCCGGGATGACCTGGTCAAGGTCCCAGGCATAGTTGTGCCGTGTGCCGCTCGAGTCGGTATTGTATTGCAGCGAGTCAGCAGTACAGCCAAAGATAAATTCGGTACCGGAGGTATCCCAGACATCAAAGCAGGGTTGGCCATTGACGGTGACCTGCTCGATCTTGAGTTGGGAGATATGTTCGGTCAGAAAGTTGGTGGGCGACTTGGGATTGGGCACCAGCAGGTCACTGACGTGGTCGACTCCGCTAATGGAGTACCAGGTGCCGCCGTTGTTGCGATACTCGTCGGCCGTGATCGCTCCCAACGAGAGCGACCAGCCCTCGCCAAAGTCGTCGGCGGGCGAAGCGCGATTATGCCGGCCATTCGTGGCGGCGCTCGAATAGGTCAGCAGGAGTTGGGGCACAGTGCCCAGCGGCCCGGGAGCAACCGTCAGCGGGTAGGAGTAAACGAACTGGCCGGAGTTGCCCTGCATCGTGCCAAGCAGTGGTACCGGTGGGCTGGCGTTATCGGTATTGCCTCCTCCCTCGTCGAATGGACTATTGGCAATCACGGTCGTTTGCCCAGACAGGGTATGCGTTTTGGGATTGTCTTGCAGGGCGATGAGATAGGGGCGCAACGACTGGTGATTCGTTCTGGCGGCAGATGCCAGCGCCGGCCAGGAGAGGAAGAGTTGTGCGGGATCCAGGCCCATCTGCGCGATGACCTGTGGATCATAGTGATACAGGATGCTGATGGGGTGCTGCAACTGAATGCCCTGAACCGGGTTGTTATGCGCGTCGGTGAGCAGTACCGAGTATTCGCCCAGTGTATCGAGCTGCCCCAAAAAATAGCCGTGGTTCTCGGTAATGGTCAGGATGAGCGAGGTATCCTTGTTGGCAGGGACTCCTTTGCTGGTGGTAGCATGGGAGAGATCAAAGGTAGCCGGTTGAATCTGGAGTTCGAGCCGCTGATCGCTGCTGAGTAGATCGAGTGGTTGGGGAGTGTGTCCAGGTGGATTCCCCACCAGAAAGGCGCGGTCCAGCACCTGGCGCAGTGGTTTCATCGTCGGCGGTTCCGCGCTGGGCGGCAGGTGTTGGTAGTCGGCCAGGTGTTCACCTTTGGCCAGTTTGAGCGATGGGGGATTTTTCGGGAACTGGAACGGGCCATGGTAGATCGAACGGTTTTGTTGCTCATGGAGGAATTGCTGTAACGTCAGGTGACCTGGGATGGCACGTGGTGGTTTCACAGCGGCATCGGCAGCGGGAGCACTGGCGGCCCAGTTGCCTAGCACACCCGAGAGCAGGAGCAGGCCGAGCAAGGCGGAAAGCAACAGGCGGCGAGGCGACGTTGATGCCATCCGTCGCGAAGGGCCATGGTCGTATGAAGAAGCAGAAGAACGCGAAAGACCCTGGGACATGCCAGCACTCCATTTCTTGTCAATGACCATCAGCAACACACTACATACGGCTATAGCGACCTGGAGATATAGGCATAAGTACATCAATATGACAGTATGAGCATGAAAGATAGTTTGTGATGTAACGCGCTTTCATGACCATAAAGTTATACTGAGAAAAGGTAGTTTGCTATAGAACGCGCTACAGTACACGATTGGACAAGATCAGGAGTGATCTGCACCCAGGTAGTATTACGAAGGAGTTGTAATCCTGTCATCCGATCCCCGTCGGTGGCAGTCCAGCTTACTAAGTAAGTATACCTAACGGTTCAGGCATTTGTCAAGGTTTTTAACAGCTTTTCGAGAAAATGGTTGTAGGAAACAAAGGTTGGTTATCACGAGCAGGATATTCGAGAAAGACAATTCTGGTTAGTTCGGGTGAGGGTGGATGAAAATATTATGTGAAAACGTGTACTGCGTATGCGGGAGCAAGGAGCCATAGACTCAACACACGCCTTTACTGATTGATGAAGTTTCATCATCGAAATCGGTAAGCACCCCCTCCCATGTCATTCTGGGTGCAGCGAAGAATCTCCGTCCTTGGGCCCAGAGATTCTTCGCTGCACTCAGAATGACATGGGGAGACTGTTCTGCTTACTGGTTTACCAATTTCGGTAGTGAAACTTCATTAATCGTTGAGTAACAGCGACAGCGATGGTGGGGGCACCTCGTGATCTTCTTTAATGGGGATGACGGCGGTACCAACAGCGAAAAATTCGATAACGTGCGAGCCCCAGCCGTGGTTGCGCTCGCTGATCTGCGTGCCCACGATACCCTGCGCGTTCAGGCTGACAGCCTCGGCCTGCATGCGTTCCATCGCCAGTTCGCGTGCGTCGTAAAGCGCCTGGGTATAGTTGGCCATTTCGACATTCTGCCCGACCTGCCGCATCCACTGCCCAATACCTTGCTGGGCAACGTGATAGACGCAACTGCCCATCACCATGCCGACAGGACGATAGCCGGTCTGGAGTAGCGTCCAGAAATCCTGGCCCGAGAGATCAGACGTGAACGGCATGCCGTGCGCATTGCGGAAGTTCTGGCCACTGCGCGAGCGAATAGCCGTGCCGATGGCGACAAATTCAGCCAGCGACTGACCCCATTCGTGCCGGGTTACTTCCAGGCGCACGCCGACGATACCATCGGCTCCAAGCTCGTTGGCCTCCTCTTCCATGCGCGTCATCGCCAGTTCACGCGCGTGATACATGGCCTGGCTCAGAACATTCACCTCCTGGTTCTGCCGCCAGCCAACAAATTGAAAGCCAATATGGTAAATTGAACTTCCTACCACCAGCCCGACGGGATCAAAACCGGCCTCGCGCACAAGCAGGAACTCGTTGACGCTGAGATCGCTGGTGAAAAGCCCATGATGTTTGGCGTCGCCGCGCATAGACCTGAGCCGCTCACGAGCATGAACCGGCAAATCGTTGCCCTGCGGCTGCGGTACTTGACTGGACATATGAAAACTCCTTCTATTTAGCATTATTAACTTTAGCAATCCCGGGCGGTGCCAACTATTCTCGGAAAGTCAGCTCCTGCACTTCCCCACGCCGCCCGGGTCGCAGATCGGTAAAGGTGAGCGTGAGTTTTGGGGATGGTATCACGTGATCGGGTCTGCGAGCGATAATGGCTGTGCCAATAGCCGAGAAATGTATCATTAAATCGCGATAGGTTGTCGGGTCATTTTCGCGTTCGTACTCATTTTCCTGTCTATCGAATCCAATGTGCATGCCGACGACTCCAACGGCATCGAAGCCGCGGGCCATTGCTTGCAGGCGACTCATGGCGAGGTGGCGAGCAGTATAGATGGCCTGTGTGTAGTCCGTCACCTCTATATTGTTCCAGCTGCGCATAACCTGGTTGAGTTGCCAACCGGAAGAGATGCAGTAGGAGCAATAGCCCATGGCGATGCCGGTGGGTAAATAGCCAGCCTGGAGCAGCGTCCAGAATTCCTGGCCCGAGAGATCACTGAGGAAAGGACGTGGGAACAAGGGCGCATTCGGCAGTCGGATGGCCGTGCCGATAGCCGTATACTCCACGAGATTGGAACCCCATTCGAAGTTGCGCAAGCCGAAGCGCACACCGATCACTCCATGCGCCTTCAGCAGCGAGGCCTCCTGTTCCAGCCTGCCCAGGGCAAGTTGCGCCGCATGCAGGTGCGCGTTGGTCAGGTTAGTTAATTCATAAGCAACGGTCATACGCGGAAAGCGCGTGGTATATTGCCAGCCAACGTGGTAGATCGAACTGCCCATCACCTGGCTCAGAGGCTGGTAGCCGCTGTTGCGGGTGAGCGCGAACTCCTTGATACTCAAATCGCTGCTGAACAGTTTATGGTCTGCTTCGGTCTCTTCTCGCAAGCGGCGTTGTGCCTGGAGTGGCAATCCACCCTCCTCCAGGGAGCGCAGGCTGGCCTCCGCCTCCTGCTGCGCCTGTAGTCGCTGCTGTTGTTCTTCTGGAGAAGAGCGTTTCCAGAAGGGCATAGTCGCCTCCTTCTATCCGGGGCAAGGGCGTCGCGACTCGTCCATGCTCTATAATAAAAATCTTTCAAGGGCGGCGCGAGCCTGGGTGCTTTGTCCGGCCAGCTCGACGAGGGCTTCCGACAACTCGTCAATCCATTGCTCGACCGGAATCTGCTCGGTCTTCAGCACGATGCCGCGCACGATTTTTGCGCGCTGTGCGATCAGTGGTCCCTGTCTATCGCGGCCAATGCGGTACTGGTAATCGCCCAGGGATACAGCAATTTCCTTTACGGGATGCTCGCGAGCAAACATGCCGCCCTGGCGAGTGACGGTTGTCTGACCGGGCAATGCGCCTTCCAGCTTGGTAGCCAGGGCCTCTAAAAAGGCTTTGACGTCAGTGTTGTCGGCACGCAGTGACGCGGCGAACATTTCCATGCGCAGCGGCTCACTGAGTTCGTCATGCATAGTCGCCTCCTTTTTATATGTACGATTGTAGCGCGTTAGAATAAAATATGGGAGATGAAAGGCTTCAGATCATCCACTATTCGCATCCTTATGATATCATAGCTGTGGAAGTGGCATTCTTACAGAGAAAGCTGTAAAATACAGGAAACTTATCAGTAGGGTATGTTCCTAAAGAGGATATGTTCTTTAAATTAAGGAGGCAGTCAGATGGGCTTTTTTTCACGCCTCGCCACGTTGTTTCGTATTCGCGCGAACGCGGCCCTGGATAGGGCCGAGGACCCCGGTCAGGTAATGGATTACTCGTATACAAAGCAGCTCGAGCAACTGCAACAACTGCGGCGCTCGATTGCCGATGTGGTGACGAACGAAAAGCGGCTGGAGATGCTTCGCTCCCAGCTTTTGCAGCAGAGCAATAAGCTGGATTCGCAGGCGATGCAGGCGCTACAGGCGAATCGCGAGGACCTGGCGCGTATGGCCTTGCAGCGCAAAGAGACATTGATAGTTCAACTCAATAGCTATGAGCAGCAGATTGCCCAACTGAAGGAGCAGGAAGAGCGACTGATCAATATGGAGCGCACAATCTCGGCCCGCGTCGAGGCTTTCCGCACGCAAAAGGAGATGGTGAAGGCGCAATATGGCGCGGCACAGGCGCAGGTGAAGATCAACGAGGCGGCCACGGGCATTTCTCAGGAGATGACCGAGATGAATCTGGCAATGCAGCGCGCGCAGGATAAGGTATTGGCGATGCAGGCGCGTGCCAATGCGATGGAAGAGCTGATCGAGCAGGGAACGCTCGGCGAGCAGGGTATGCTGGGACCGGGGCAGGGCGATACGTTGGACCGCGAGTTGCGCCAGATCAGTTCCCAGCAGAACGTCGACGCGCAGTTGCAGGCAATGAAACAGCAATTGCAACTCGGTGGTCCCGGCGCAGGGCAGCGGCAGCTACCGAGCCAGACAAGCGATGATAATCAGGTCAATAGCTAGAACCGGTTGCCACAGCTTCGCTGTGGCAACCGGTTCTAGCTATTGACCTGAATTTTGTTCCTTATTCCGATTGATGCGCAGGATTTTGAGCATATATTGCTCAGAATTCAAATAGTAGGGGTTGCGTTTGATGTACTTGCCCACGACGGCGATGGGATGCAGCTTGAGCATCTCTACGACCAGGCTGGGAATTAATTTACTGTGGTCGTAGTGCATCAACGCGATGATGGGCGCGTTCTGGAAGGTAAAGACGGCATCCGAGGCGGCCTCGTACTTCAGAATCTGTTCCGGGGACGCGATATCCTTGGTGAGCCAGGTCATATCAATGGAAATACGTACCGCCTGCCATCCCTCTCGTAGGGCCTGGGCAATAAATGTCTGGTGGGAAGAGAGTAAGGCATAAGGGTCGAAGCGCTTGCCGTTGGAGAGGAAGATCTCGCGTTCGTCATGCAGCACCAGTTGTCCCGCCTCGATTGCCGCATCGACATCGATCTGTAACTTCTGCAGCTCTTCGCGGAACTCTTTCAATTGTGCCGGAGCGGCAGCAAACATGCACTTTTCCGAAAGCGAAAGGCCCACACGCATCAAGCGCGCAGTGACACCCGGAATCTCTGTCACTTTACTATAGAGTTGGCAAATATGCGAGCCGGGCGGAATACGCTCCGATTTACCTTCAACACTTAGATCCATTGCAACCTCCATGGTCATTACTGGCTTCTTTCAGCCTTCCATGCCTGGCGAATACGAGCAGCTCTGTTGCTCATGCTGACAACTACCCAACCCAGTAGACCGAAGATGAACACGCCCGAGAGAAAGGCGACGACGAAAAGCAGGATCGTCCTATGCAGGGTAAATGACCCGATTACGGCTATTACCAACGTGATAAGCGACATGGTGAGCGGAAAAAACAGCATCCATGCTACCAATACGCGCAATCCTTGCTTGCGAGTAAGCGGCTGCTCCCCACTGTAAGGGAAGAGCAAACGCCGGAAGAGCGAATAACGCCGCTGGCTTTGCATCTGACTAATGCCGTCCTTCCTGATCGCCGCGGCGGTCCTGTAACCAACGGTGCAATACTTCTTCCGCCTGGTAAAGGATATTCACCTCATTCTGATACGTCAGGCGGCGACTGGCCTCGGCAAAAGGAAACCATTCCACGACATCGTATTCGTGGTCATGCAAAGACGTATCGCCTCCGATGGCCTCGAACAAGAAGTGACGTACCTGTTTTTGGTACCGTACATGGTCGCGCACAAACGAGTAGGAGATGCTCCCGATATAGGCAATCAGGCGCACCTGCAAGCCGGTCTCTTCCTGCACTTCTCGCACAGCAACCTGCTCGATTGTTTCTCCAGCGCGTGGGGTTCCCTTGGGTAAAGCCCAGATGCCGGGGTGACTCCGTCCCACGAGAGCTACCTCTACTATTGTATCACCGAATTGCCCCGACCCCCACAAATCCAGATCCGTGACCATCCTGTTCTGCGGACTATCTATCGGAACAAGACGAAAAACAACTCCTCCCGCGGAGTAAGCTCGCATTGTTCGATATCGCTCCATACTGCTTGAAATCTATTTATCCAGTCAAAAAGAATTGGGCGCGACCCCTTGTCGCGCCTTGCAATTGCCCTCATTGCTTCTGGGTTGACCTGTGATGACCACCTGCCCGCCACATAATACCGCTTTGTCCCTGTCGAAAAAGTATAGCTAATGTACTTCAGCGTGTCAAGAGAGGCGCCGCGAGTGAGCATTATGCCGGTGCGGGCAGGCGTCAAGCCCTGTTCCTGCGGGTTTCGCGCGTCAAGAAAGCACGCTGCGGATGGCGAGCAGGTTTTCCGCGGGCGTCTCAGGCGGAATCGAGCAACCGGGCGCAAGCAGAAAATGCCTTCCGCCGGTCAGTTCCAGCGCCTTCTCGACCTCCTCGCGCACCTGCTCCGGTGAGCCATTTTTCAGCACGGTTTTTTCGCTGATCCCGCCCATTACGGCTTTATCGGAGCGCAATTTGCCCTCACCCAGGTCAGGATTGCCCTCGACGGTGGCCGCCCAGTTGATGGCCTGCACCGGGTAGGTCTCAAGCAGGTCAAAGTAGATGTGAGAGCCGCAGTTGTGCAGGATATTGAATTTGCTCCTGCTCTTAATGGCATCCAGGAACTCCAGGTCATATTGCTCGCCGAACTCGCGATACTGATCCGCGGTTAACATGCCCTCGCTCGCCCAGCCATTGGTGGCATAGAAGATGCCGCTGGCGCCCTCTTCCAGGCAGGCGATGGCGTAGTTGATGAATGTTTCGGTGATAACGCGCAGGGCCGCGTGCATGGCGTTGCGGTCTTCAGCGATAGTCTGTAGCACAGGTTCGTTTTTGTTGCCCGCCAGGTACTTTGCAACCCCCAGGGGACAGAAGATGGTCTGGACGAAGTAGGCGTCGTAGCCGATGGAGTGGTTGATCAACTGCAATGCCTTCAACTGCTCGCCCAATGCGCCCTGGTCGGGTTCGAGGGGTCGCAGTCGCTTCCAATCCGAGGCGCTCCTGATGGGAGTATCTTCTATGATGGGCGCTTTGTATTTCTCCCCTGATGGACGCACCTGGACGCCCCATCCCTCGACATGATAGCAGGCGCGTGGGTTGACCTTCATATAATCCCAGTCATAGCGGGTGAAGTTCTCAACCATCGCCTCGGCCAGCGATTGCGGATGCCATTCCCGTTCGAAGTCGTGTCCCCACATGCTGGCAGGAACTCGATCTACCGGGTCTCCTCGTAGCGCTGCATCTACACGTTCCTTTTTGTTCATAAATATTCCCTTTCCTTCTAGCTAGTTCCTTCCTGATGTCTTCCTTGAAAGGGCCGATGATGTTCTTTTTGTCAATTCATCATCGACTCTAACCAATTGTCGCGCTCACTTGATAATGGGCCAGTAGTGTCGTCTCGGGAGCATTGGCCGAGACGATCAAGACAACTCGCGTGGCCTGCGTACCAAAACCTGGAATGATCAGTTTGCCCTGGCCGCTCGCAAGATCAACCGGCATTGGCACCACCCGAAAGGTTGACCCTGAGTAAATGAGCGCCTGCACATCGTAGTGTTCTGGCAACACGTTATTCGAACGTATGAAACCCTTGCTTACCCAGCCATTATCGCTGTCAACCGCATCCTGAAAATTGAGCTGTGGTATACGAATTTGATCGATGGCAAAGCCCTGAAGACTGACAGCGTCGTCCGTGACTGTTTCAAAACGCACCTGAATATTTTTACCGCTGTAAGGTGTCAGGTCCACGCTCTCCTGCACCCATGAGGGAGTGCTGCCGCCGCTGGCAGCGGTATAGCCATTGCCCCAGTTCAAACCGTTCGGATTGCTATTCGTCGTATAGTTCCCCTTGAGCGTAGTCCAGTTCGTACCATCCGTTGAGACTTCGACGAAGGCGTAATCATGGTCTTTTTCCAGGTCGAACCAGGTAGCGAATTGCAGCGCGACATGCTTTCCCTTCAAGCTCGTCAGGTCGAAGCTGCGCGTTAGCGTGCTGTCCATAGTATCATAGCTGTTACTCCACCATTCAGCGGGCGACCCGAGCGGGTCATTACCAATAACACGAACGGTAGGGGTACCTTTGAGACTGATTGCGAGCGTTCCGCGTCGCCCTTGCGGTTGAAAATCATAATACTCGGCTGCATATTGATGAACCGCGTCCGTTTCGGTGCCTGGATAATGAGTGATGGAGTGCTGTGGATTGACGCCGGGCAGGTCTATAGAAAGATAGCCGTACTCGCCCTGATCAACGTTGGGATCTTCCACGTAATTGGCGATGAGCCACTTGTTGAACACATCCATGAAGCGATCAGTATAACCATGCTTGGCCAGCACGTCGTCAAAATTGGTAGGAGGCGTCGCGGGGTCCTGCAATAGCTCCTTGAGCACACTATAACCGCCGTAATGTTCCGCGAAATAGTCCATAAAAAGGTAGCCCGCTCCATAGTGAGGCAGCGCGGCATTGATATCATTGCTCCAATCGTTGAGCTGAGTGTCGGGCGATTGCACGAATGCGAGATCAACCCCTTCCGCCGGATATCCATTGATCTGCTGCGCCAGGACTGACATGCCTTCGTTCACCCAGCCTGGATCGGAGGGATGCAGGTGCCAATGAATCATGAGCTGGAACTCATGCGCGAGTGTGCCATTGTAGTCCGCGCTGCCGGGAATAGTGCTATCCAGGTTCACATAGAACATTTCGCGCTCGTTGCTATAAGGGTTCACACTGGTTGGATATTCGTCTATCTCAGAGAAGTACCCACCGGTATTTGTTCCTAAGCCGGCGGCGTTGAGTATTGTCAGATGTACATCATCGTCGATGCCAGGACTCCACTCGCTGCCAAAATTTGCGCGCTCGGTGGGATAAATCTGCTTTTCGAAGATAGTGGCAGATGATGCAAGGGCGGCCAGATTCACCTGTTGCCCATCTTCTACATACATATACACATGCGGAGTGATGTTCACCAGCTTTGCGCGGATACGCGAGTATGTATCGCTATCAGAGTTATGGAGCCAGAAGGAGTCTTCCTGTCCAGGATGCGCATTGAGCGGCTTTGTACGCCCCACATGTGGGATCGGCGACGAGGTATGCAATTTCAGTCTCTGCGCAAGACTATACAGGTCCCGCACGGGATGCGGCGTCATTAAAAGTAGCTGTTCCGTTTCTAATATGTCCGGCAGATCCACCACTGTAGGCGCCGGGAGATTGCTGCCCGGTACCTGGGTAGGAGTTGGTGTAGCAATACTCATTGGCGGACCGCCACCTAATGAACAGGAGGAAACAAGTAGCGCGAGCAAAAGCAGCACAAAGTAGCTGGTCGTAGTATGGCCAGCTACTTTATGCTGCTTTTGCTCATGCATATTACTGCTCCTCGATTTCTTTAAAGCGGTAACCCACGCCGCGTTCCGTCAGGATGTATTTAGGATGCGCCGGATCGACCTCGATCTTCTGGCGCAGGTAGGTGATGTAGAGGCGCAGGTAGTGCGCCTCATCGCGGTATTCACGCCCCCAGACCTTGGAGAGCAGCGTTTCATGCGTCAGCAGCTTCCCGGCGTTATTGACCAGGTGATACAGGAGCCGGTACTCAGTTGGTCGCAGGACGACTTTCTTGCCGCGCACAATCACTTCACGCTTCGAGAAATCAATTTTGAGATCGGGATCGACGACAATCTCTGTCTTGCGGGCCGGAGGAGCCATGAAGGAGCGGCGTAACAGCGCCCGGATGCGCGAGAGCAGTTCGCGCGGGCTAAAAGGTTTGGCAAGGTAATCATCGGCTCCCAGATCAAGCCCGCGAATCTTATCCTGCTCGCTCTGGCGCACGGTCAGCATAATGACGGGCACGGTTGAAACCTCGCGAATATTGCGCAGCGTCTCAAAGCCGTCCATTTCAGGCATCATTACGTCCAGCACGATCAGATCTGGCAGGTGCTCGCGCAGTTGTTCCAGGGCCTCGATGCCATTGCTCGCTTCCAGGACGGTATAATGCTCCAATTCCAGATTCATCCGTATGAAATCGCGGATACGCGGCTCATCATCAACGATGAGAATGGTCATATCGCGCGCGTCAAAAACTTCCTTCTCCATCAAAACACCACCATCGGTAAATAGGCTTTTTCTTCACGTGGCAAACTGAACGAAAATGTCGAACCCTGGTGCAGGGTGCTTTCGACCCAGATATGCCCACCATGCGCCTCTACTATAGCGCGGCTGATGTATAAGCCGAGTCCTGCCCCCTGGGTTGAGCTGGACATGCTCTCTCCTGCGCGATGGAAACGATTAAAAATTTGTTCCTGTTCGCGCAGTGAAATGCCCATGCCAGCATCGCTCACGCTCACAATTACTTCGTCGCCCGTCGCGCGACAGGCGATAGTCAACTCGCGTCTATCCGGCGAGTATTTAATAGCATTATCCAAAAGATTTTGCAACACCTCTTCAATACGATCTCTATCCGCCATCACTGTGGGCAAGTTAGGCGGCAGATTCAGTTCGACTTTCACATCCGGGCTTTTCACGCGCAGGCGATGGACGACGCTTATGATCAGGCGCGCCAGGTCAAGCGGGGCGATATCCATTTGCAGGCCACCTGCCTGGATGCGCGAGGCATAGAGCAGGTTCCCCACCAGCTTATTGAGGCGGTCAGCCTCCTCTTCTATCGCGTTCAGCCGCGAGCGCAGGCTCTCCGCGTCAAACGTAGCGTCCGCGCGTGCCAGCGTCGAGGCATAGCCCTTGATGATAGCGATAGGCGTCTGCAATTCGTGCGAGATCACCGAGATAAAGGTCGAACGCTGTTCCTCCTGCTCGCGCTCGCGCGTAATATCGCGGATCGTCAAAATACCGCTAACTGGCTCACCTTTCGCCGAGCGCACGCACGAGGCCGTGACGCTGACATCGAAGCGCTGCCCATCGCGAGCCGAAATGACAACTTCGCGATTGACGACCCTCTGCCCGGCAAAGGCCTGCAGGATGGGCGACCCCTCCAATCCCAGTTCGTTGCCCTGGCGGTCTCTTGGGCGCAGGACTTCATAATAGAAGCGCCCCAACACTTCACTTTCAAGCCAGCCGGTCAGCCTCTCCATAGCCGGGTTGAAGTCGATGATACGCAGCGCCGTATCGACCGTCAGGATACCCTCGTCGCTCTGCTGGAAGATCGCCGCTAACCGTAATTGCTCCTTTACCAGCGATTGCGATTTTAAAGCCGAGCGCAGGCCGGATGCCAGGTGCGTGATGAACAGGCGTATTGTACCACCTGGCTCTTCGGCGCTCTCGAAGCAAGAGCGCGCTCCGGCCAGGCGCACGGCATGCAGCATACCGAGAACGCCCGCGTGATCGTACAGGAATAGCGAGCAGCGTTCGTAGGCCGGCGGTTCCCTACCCGCTTCCAGGGATTCATCAGCTATTCCAAATTGCAAGGTCAACGCCGGCGGTAAGGTATCGACCAGCAGAGGGCAGGCCGAGTTCGGCTGCTTGCGCTCGCGTACATATGCTAATAAATCTACGCAGGCAGCCTCGTCCAGGTTGTATAGCGTATATTCGGTACTACTCTGCGGGTCAAACGCTTCGTTGGATACGACGAAGACCCCGGCAACGCCGTTGAGCAGCCTCACAGCGCTGCCAATCAGAATAGTCATTTGATCATGTAAATCCTGGGATTGTTGTATCTGGGACAGGGACATGCTTCCTTCGACCTCAAAAACCACTTGCTAACACGAGGCAACAATGCTATTGTAACACAAAACGCGAGAATTGGCGTACCAATAGCGAGGTTTCTCATGCATTTCGACATCTTTACGCTGTTTCCCGACATGTTCCAGGGGCCATTTTCCGAAAGCATTCTCAAGCGCGCGCAGGAGCGCGGGCTGCTCAGCATTGCCCTGCACAATATTCGTGATGCCACGACCGACAAACACCACATTGTTGATGACTATCCCTATGGCGGCGGGGCTGGCATGGTGATGAAGCCGGAGCCGATTTTTGCGGCGGTCGAGGCCGTCTACGCGGGCGGGCCAATCATCCTGCTGACGCCCCAGGGCCGTTTATTCAACCAGCACATCGCGCGAACGCTGTCCCAGGAGCCGCGTGTAACGTTGATCTGTGGCCATTACGAGGGCATCGACGAGCGCGTGCTGCAACACCTGGTGACCGATGAAATCTCGATTGGCGATTACGTGCTGACCGGAGGCGAACTGGCGGCCATGGTGGTGGTCGATGCGACGAGCCGCCTCATTCCCGGCGTCCTGAATAGCGAAGAATCAACGCAGGAAGAATCGCATAGCGGCAACCTGCTGGAGTATCCACACTACACGCGCCCGCCGGAGTTCCGCGGCTGGAAAGTTCCCGACGTGCTGCTTTCAGGCAATCACGCCGAGATCGCGAAGTGGCGCCGCAAAGAGTCCCTGCGCCGCACGAAGCAGCGCCGCCCTGACCTGTTCGCGAAATTGGATTTAAGCGATAAGCTGGATGCAAGGTTGGTGAAGGAGTTGGAGGAGGATTCTCTACAATAAAAGGGACGGCGCCCACTAGGAGCCATTCCCCTGCCCCTGCGAAGGCCGATTCGCATTCATGGCCTGTTTCTTCAGGAACTCCTCGCGGGCCTTCTCCTCGGCAATGATGTCAGCGGCCTCGTCGGCCATCGTCCTGCCTTCACCGCGATTGCCATTGCCGCCATTTTTGAACGGGCGGTTATCGTAGACTTCGCGCGGGCGACCACCCGGTTCGGAACGGCCTATCACGCCTCGCTCCTCCAGCAGGTCGATCAGGCGAGCGGCACGCGAGTAGCCGATGCGCAGGCGGCGCTGCAAGAGCGAGATGGAGGCGCGTTCGTACTCGTGGACGACCTGCTCCGCCTGGTCCAGCAACTCATCGTCGAGTTCGTATTCATCGGAGATGCGCTCGCTGACCTCCCAACCGGGTTCGACGGGCAATGGGGAAGCTGCCGCTCCATTCCCGCCATTGGCTGCCGCCGCTGCCGCGGCATGTTCTGTTGCCTGCTGCCGCCAGTAATTGACCAACCTTTCAGCTTCATCGTCGGCGACGAAGGCGCCCTGGATGCGCTCGGGTTTGCCCGCGTCCGCCGGGAGATAGAGCATATCGCCGCGCCCAAGCAGGCGCTCGGCTCCTCCCATATCGATAATCGTGCGCGAGTCCACAGCTGAGCTGACCATAAACGAGATGCGGGTGGGAATATTGGCTTTGATCAGGCCGGTGATGACATCGACGGAAGGGCGCTGCGTGGCAACCACCAGGTGAATGCCGGTGGCGCGTGCCAGTTGCGCGAGGCGGCAGATCAGTCCTTCAACCTCTTCGGGAGCGGCCATCATCAGATCGGCCAGTTCATCGATGATGATCACGATGGCGGGCAGGTTCTTCAGGACGTTATCGCCACGAGCAACACGTTCGGCCCGCAGTTTGCGGTATCCATCCAGGTTGCGCACGCCCAGCTGTGAGAAGAGACGATAGCGTTTCTCCATCTCGCTAATCGCGATTTTGAGCAGGCCCACGACTTTGTCGACTTCGGTGACGACCGGCGAGAGCAGGTGCGGGATGCCATTGTACATGTTCAGTTCGACCATTTTGGGATCGACCATCAACATGCGCACATCATCGGGCGTGGCCTGGGTCAGGATGCTGCAAATGATGGCGTTAATGCTAACCGATTTACCAGCCCCTGTCGCTCCGGCAATCAACAGGTGCGGCATGCGTGCCAGGTCACCCACACGCACGGCACCCGCCACATCTTTGCCCAGCGCCACGGCCAGCCTGGATTTTGCCTTTGCTGCCTGGTACTCCTTGCTTTCCAGGATTTCTCGCAGGGTGACGAGGCGGCTGTTCTTGTTCGGAATCTCGACGCCGACGTAGGGGCGACCGGGCACCGGCGCCTCCATACGGATATTTTTCGCTTCCAGGACAAGCGCGAGATCATTTTGCAGGGCCATGATACGGCTGACGCGCGTGCGCGATTCATAGACGATGTTACCGGCAGCATCTTTGATGGGCACCTGTCGCCCCTTTTCATCGACCTTCATGGCCGGTTTGCCCGTTGGTCGAATGCCGAAACGGATCACCGTGGGGCCAATGCTGATATCTTCGGGCCGCACTTCTGCCTCGACGCGGAAACTACGCAGCGTATCCTGGATTACCTTCGCCAGCGAGGAGGTATCATCGCCGAACAACTGCAATTTGACTTCTTCAGGATTGTTCAGGATGTTGGTATCGGGTAGTTTCCAGGGCGATTCAAGGCCGGGTTTAGCGGCCTGGGCGGCTACTTTAGGCGGCCTGGCGCGCAAAGGATTGGGGGCAAGCGGCTCCATCTCGTCTTCATCGTCGAGAGCGTTATTGTTCGCGGCATGCCTGCCGTTCCCGGTCATCTCCTTAAAAGGCAAAGGTTGCTGGCGCGCGCCCTGCACAGCGGCTTTATGCTCTTCGCGATCCAGTGGCTGGGGAGAACGCGCCCCGCGTGGAACAAGACCTACCTGCTGCTTATGCACGTTAATGTCGTTGTCCGGGTCGTCATCATCAAAATCGGCGTTGAATTCAATCGGGCCTGAATCTTCTTCCAGGTCGTCCTCACCAGCGTTGGGCCGCATTCCAGAGCGGGCCGGCGCTCCCGCCGGTGCCGGCGCAAGGCTACTGGCGTAACGGCTGTACTGCGGGCGCTGGCCAAGAAATGGCGAGGGCCGGTTGCCATAGGAAGATGGCCGGCGCGCGCCAGAAAAGGTTTTGCCGAAAAAGCCGGTGACGATACGTACATGTCCGAGTGTGATGCGGAATGTGAGAATGGCCGCGATGATGAACAACCCTATAACCAGCACGTGCCCGGCCAGGGCAGGCCAGCCATTCAATGGCGCTACCAACAATTGGCCGACGATACCGCCGGTTCTCCCATGGCCGATGAGCTGGCTTTCAGCAAGTAAGAGCAGCAAGAGGACAAACAGGCCGAAAACAAGGGACATACGAATGAAGCGCGCATTGCGCAGGCCCTCAAGAAAGTGCGCGCAGGCGAATATAAAGAGGCCGAATGCCAGCGGATAGGCCGACCAGCCAAAGAAGTCAACAAAGAAGTTCGAAAGCGGGCTGAACAGGGCAATCTTATGCCATATGGTAAGGCTGAAGATCAGCAAGACCGAGAGTCCGATCAGTACAAGCCCATAGATGCGCTGCTGGTGATGCGGCTTCAGATTATTCCAGCCTCTGACCATCCTGCCGATGAAGCGCACATCAGCGGGCGCCGGAGTGGAGGCCTTAGGAACAGGGCGATTAGCAGGCGCTGCGCCCTTGGGTCCCTGCTTCTGGCCGCGTGATTGCCCCTGGCCTTTGCGATTAGGAGCACTGGCACGCTGTTTCATCACATTGCCTCGCTGCTCGACGCGCATGCTTTCGGAGCCAATGCTGCCTGCTGCCTTGCTGACGCGGGAATTTTTATTCGCGTCTATGCTAGGCCCCACTCGCCCCGCAAGCCGCGGCGCCTTCTTCGAATCGTTGCCTGCCATACGCTTGTACTCCTTGCTGAAGAGCCACCAGGACAAATGTATCATAGCGCATTTGTTCGACAGAAGCAAGGGGTATAGCCTATGGCCTTTTCCACAATCTCAAGATATAATAAAGCAATTGCACGACAGTTTTTCCAGGGCAGGAGCAATGTTATGATAGACAGGCATCATTTTCGAGTTCGCTTCTGGGGTGTGCGTGGAAGCTATCCCACCCCAGGGCCGGGCACCATCCGCTACGGCGGCAATACGACGTGTGTCGAGGTAGAGGCCGGTGAGCACACACTGATCCTTGACGCCGGCAGCGGGATCATTGGCCTGGGAAAAGATATATTGCGCCGCGCCGCGGAAAAGCCGCTGTTCATTACGCTGCTGCTTACCCACGGTCATAACGACCACCTGCTTGGCCTGCCTTTTTTTGTACCACTTTTTGAGGAGCGGGCGCACATTGATTTCTTTGGGCCGCGTTTAGGGGGAATGAATATTGAGCAAGTTGTAACCCCGGTGATGGCTCCTCCGTATTTTCCAGTGGATATGAGGAAATTACCCTCGCGACGCGCGTTTCATACGATAGGCGAAGAGGAGCAGATTATCTGGTGCAAGGGCGAGAGAAGACCGGCTATCCTGCTTGCAGGAAAACAGGCCGCGGGTGAAGCAGAGGTGAGTGTCACTGCCAGGCTTACGAACAGTCATCCCCTCGATGGGGCGGTCGTCTATCGCATCGAATACGCAGGCCGGGCAGTGGTTTTTGCCACCGATGTAGAATGGAGGGAACAGCTTGACCCTGAGTTTCTTACATTCGTGGAGGGGGCAGATGTGTTGATACATGACGCGCAATATACCGTGGACGAGTACGAACATGCCAGGCAGGGCTTCGGCCATAGTACTATCGAGATGGCAACGACAGTGGCGCAGGCCGCCCACGCCGGCAAATTAATCCTCTTCCATCACGAACCAACATATGACGATGACAAATTAGACAGTATTCAGGCGGAAGCGCAAACCCTTTTTGCCAATACATATTCAGCCTTCGAAGGCATGGAAATTGATGTGTAACCGCATCCTGCATGGATGCGCTCAAGAAATGAGTGAGGATAAGCATGTCCGCAAGCGATATAAATGTTGTTCTGGCAATCATGATCATTGTCTCATTTTTAGTGGCGATTATACTCCACGAGTGCGGTCACGCGCTGGTCGCCTCCTGGCTGGGCGACCCTACTCCTCGCCGCGAGGGAAGACTGAGCTTCAACCTGTTCGCGCATCTCGACCCGGTAGGAACGCTGCTGGCCGTAATCCTGGCCTTCTTACCGGTAGGAGCAGGACCGGTAGGCTTAGGCTGGGGCAAGCCGGTCAAGTCCGACCCCTGGAAGCTGCGCGGCGGCCCGAATATGGGGACATTGTTTGTAGCGCTGGGTGGCATCGTTACCAGCCTGGTTGTGGGACTGGCTTTCGCCGTCGTGCTGCGCTTTGTTTTTCCCCTACATTTTTTTCAAAATGATGTCGCAATTCGCCTGCTGCAGCTGATCGCGGTCTTCGCCAGCGTCAACATCAGCTTAGCCATCTTCAACATCATCCCGCTGTATCCACTCGACGGGTATCAGATACTCTATACGCTGCTGCCCAGCCGGCAGGCGGTACAATTCGCCAAATCCGCTCCCTACGGCCCTTTTATCATCCTGGGGCTTTTGTTTCTACTACCTTTCTTAGGACAGTTGTCAGGTCTCGGCGGCTTTTTCCTTTTCCATATTCCTTATTACATCCTGCTTGGCTCTCTCAATATCATCGGGCCTGTATCTGGCCTGCCGGTTGACGTTGTCACAGCTCTCTATGTGTTTAACTTCCCATTACTCTGAACGATGAAAACGCTTTTGCATGCGCTGGCCTATCGCCTCTGGCAGGTAGGCCAGCAACTCGGGTTCGTAGCTCCGCTGACGGTTGAGGAACATGAGGAGGTTGCTCGCTGGCTTCCTTCTTCCGCTCTGCCCCTCTTTCAAAGCATGTCTGCTGCCGACCAGCGCCATTCACTGAGAGTATGCCGGGGCTTGCAGGCACGTGGCTGCCAGGATGAAGATATGCTCGCGGCAGCATTGTTACATGATATTGGTAAAGCAGGCGGGCGCGTGCCTTTCTGGACACGCCCGGTCATCGTGCTGGGCAAAATGTGCGCGCCACGCTTACTGGCGAGAGCGGCCCTGGATCCACGTATATATGGGGATGTGATACTGGGGGCCGATAATGAGTTTACACCAGCAAAATCGGGAAGCATATGTGACTCATGTCATTCTGAGCGCAGCGAAGAATCTCTGGCGCGCTGGACACAGATTCTTCGCTGCGCTCAGAATGACACGGCCAGGACCACTCGAATTGCCGATGTTGGTCATGAAACTTCATTATCGGCCCCATCCCCCCAAAAACGCTATCATCTGATCCCTACGCATTTCATACGTTCTATAGTAATGAGATGGCGTCTTTCACTGGGTTATGCCTGGTTTCACGCCGAAATTGGCGCTGAGCTGGCGGCTGAAGCTGGCCTGTCGGAGCGGACCGCTCTTTATATTCGCACGCATCACCAGCCACACGGCCCGGCGGCGGAGTTGCATATCGTAGACGAGGCTTCCTGAATCATGCTCGATCAGACAGAACAATTGCATGTTGACGAGATAGTGCCCATCAATGGCCAATCGACCCGCTACGTTGTGCGCCTGCCGGTTTTTGAAGGCCCGCTTGACCTCTTGCTCCACCTCATTGAAAAGCGCCAGATGGAGATCACCACCATCTCGCTGGTAGCGGTGACCGATCAGTACCTCGAATACCTGCGGCAATGGCAGGAGCCTGATGGCATGCCGCTGGCGAATATGGCCGCGTTCATCTCTATCGCCTCGCGCCTGCTGTTCATCAAATCGCAAAGCCTGCTGCCGCATACATCTAAAGAGGAGATGACCGGCGAGATGGAGAGCGCGGCGGCGATGGCGGAAGAATTGCGCGCGCACCTGCTCGAATATAAGCTGGCAAAGGAGATCGCCGGCTATTTACGGCAGCGCGAGGAGGCCGGCCTGCAAACCTACGGGCGTTCCGGCTTACTGGCCGGTATCGAGGCCCAGCTGGATTGGGCGCCTCCCATCCTCCTGGGGATGGAGGTTCAGACGCTGGCCCAGGCTTTCCAGCGCTTGCTGGAGATACACGCCAGAGAAGAGGCCGGCAAGAGCGTGTTGATGCCGGCAGCGCGCGTGCGCGTGAGCGAGCGTATTGCCGCGATTGTAAGCCTTTTGAGCGCGCGCCCCAGTGTGCTGCTCGCAGAACTGATCGAACACGAGCAATCCCGCCTGGTCATCATCGTAACCTTCCTGGCCGTCCTGGAAATGTGGAAGCGAGCGCGTATCATCGTGCGGCAAGAGGCGCTCTTCGACTCAATTGTGCTAGAGCGTGGAGAGCGCTGGGGCGAGGAGATGGACGTGGCGGAGGTGGAGGAGTAGTGTGAGCGTCTGTACGCCTTGTTGCTCTCGCGTTGCTAGCCGGAGAGGGACCGGTCTATTTCATTACCTACTGATCTGAACATGGGTGTTTGCTCATGCTGAGCCTGCGTTTTGCCGCCTGCTGATGCCAGCACTCACAGGAATCGTGTGCCCTAACCAGGGAATAGTGGAGGTATCCTTTTTTCCTGTGTATATGAGCAGGGTGGTCCCTGCTACTTTCAATCGTGAGTTGTTTCTGGCTCCTGATGTGCAAAGTACCATTCTGCTACAGGACTGTCAAGATGGTTAGCAAGGTCATAAGGCTGTGCCTGGATACGCAAATACAATGCTCTCCCGCATTGGGGGCAACGTACCAACGTCTCAGGAATGCTGAGGCCAACGATTGAATGCGCATGCAGCGTTATAAGTGGCACACTATCAGGATGGTGGAACGACCATTCCAGGTGGCAATAATCACACACCTTCTTGATAGTGATGTCAATTTTATTCATTTGTCATCTTCCTTTCCCATACGCTTTACTGTTTATCGTCGCTGATATGCCCCGCTTCGTCTTCGACCATTATAGCAGTGTTAAGTAACATCCTGCACACTATCGCCAGACAGACACGAGATGCAGCCCGCCCCTATTCACCGACTGAGTAGTAATTGACCTGAGCAATTCTCGTAGCGGGGGTGGGGTAGGGCTAAACGCCTTTCTCAAATGCACGAGCAACATTTCGCCCGCGAACGATATATTTGGTGCTACCCGCCAGCGCATCAAGCAAGAGCAGCGGCGAGCGCGAAGCGCGTAGCTAGCGTGGGTGGCGGAGTTGCGGCGTGGCGGCAAGCGGCGCGGGGGCTTATCAGCAAGCTACCTACCAGTCCTCGAGCCTGCTGAGCCAGACCATCAACACCTATCCCACCACCTCCAATGCCTGTGTGAGCGGCCCTCCATCCAGCTGGAATCCCTACGATGCTTGCACCATCGCACTCCTCAGTAGTGTCACCACCGAATTCGATGGCAACAGCACCAGCAATGCCCCCTGGATCGAACACGACTACACCTACGACGACTACAACAATGGCCTCAACACCAACAACACCTATCACAATCTGACCAAGGAAGTCATCAAAGGCTCCAACCTGCCCAGCGCGCCTCCTACTCAGCTCTATCCGCTGACCGAGACCTGGAGCTATACCGTCAACAATAACAACGGCCAGGGGGCTGGACCTACTACACGGTCGATACCGTCACCCACAGCGAGAGCGATGATGCCGCCGGCAACAAGTGGCTGTGCCAGTCCACCACCTATGATGAACACCCGGGCACTAATAATCCCACCCCTGCCGCTGGCAGGACTATACTGGCAAGGCGCCTGGGGGCACTGCCACCTACGACGACGCGCTG
>DASRBN010000037.1:300000-425349 GCA_035653615.1 Ktedonobacteraceae bacterium
CCAATGCCATCGCCGGGCAGGACCGCGATTGTGTAGGTTCCCACTTTTTATTGCTCCTCCGGTGTTTCAAGCATCAAAAATCTCTGTTGGTACCCGCGGCTGCGTTAATTGGATTCTAACTGGTATCTTGACTTTCTGTCAAATGTCCTGTATGGGCGCGCCCGGTTAACTCCCTATCCAAAATCCCACCCTCTTTCCCATCCTTTGGCGGGTGCTAACCCAACCTGGCAATAGGTACACTGTTTCCAACAAGATAAACAGCATGCTTCATATGCATCTATTCGATGCGAGTTTTCTCGTCTTATCCGAAAGGAAGCAAAAATCATGTTACAGGGTTCTGTCACTCCATTAGCGGCGGATCTCAAGCCGCCGTCTGCTTTGCTTCAGTCTTTTCTTACCGTCCAACCAGTGTTTTTTGAGTCTCAATACCGGCATGGAGGAAAGTCATGACTCACCCACACACGACCACATCGACCGCTGAAGCCGCCGTGAAGAGCGTTTCGACCGCCCCTACCCCCCATAGCAGGACAGCGCCGGGAACACGGGGCAACCTCCTGCTGGGTAGCGCCAGAGCTTTACAACGTGATGCCCTGGCGTTTTATACCGGTATGGCCCACCGCTACGGAGATGTTGTACGCACGCGCCTCCTTTTCTGGCCGACGTACCTGGTCTTTCACCCGGATGGAGTGCGGCACATCTTGCAGGAGAACCATCAGAACTATGATCGCGACCTCTTTTTGTACAAAGGTCTGCGGCCCTTTTTTGGCGAAGGTCTGGGAACCTCTTCCGGCCCCTCCTGGTTGTACCATCGCCGCCTGATGCAGCCAGCCTTTCATCGCACCCGGCTAGAGGCCCTGGCAACGTTGATGACCGGGACCATTGCCAATCTGCTAGCAGGCTGGCAAACAGCAGCTGAACAGGAACGGCCTCTAGAAATGAGCCAGGAGATGCTCAGGCTGGCGCTGGGCATTCTCGGCCAGACCCTCTTCAGAGTAGACCTTTCTGATGAGACCGATTCCATCGCCCAGGCGTTTACTGACCTGCTGGCGCTGCTGGGAGAGTATCTCTACCTGCCTTTTCCGCCGCTCAGCGTTCCAACCCCGCGCAATCGGCGCATGCAGGCTCGCTTGCACGCCCTCAATGCCATCGTGCAGCGCCTGATTGAGGAGCGACGCCAGTCGCGGGCAAGAGAGTACGATCTGCTCTCATTGTTGATCGAGGCGCAGGATGAGGAGTCAGGGCAGGGATTGAGCGACCGGCAGTTGCGTGACGAAATATTCACCCTGCTCTTTGCCGGACATGAAACAACGGCCAATACGCTGACCTGGGCCTTGTACCTGCTCGCGCAACATCCTGAGGAGCAGCAGCGCGTCAAGGCGGAGGTTGATAGCGTCCTGGCGGGCCAGGTTCCAACCGTCAATCAACTCCGCTCGCTGCCTTATACACGCATGGTTCTGGAGGAGACGCTGCGGCTCTATCCTCCCGCGGTCACGATTCCACGCCGGGCTATCACCGGTGACGTGATCGGCGGCCTTGACATTCCGGCCAACAGCCTGGTCTTCCTCAATCCCTACGTCACACATCGTCATCCCGATTTCTGGGAGCAGCCAGAGGTCTTTGACCCACAGAGGTTCACGCCAGAGCGCGTAGCTGCCCGCCATCGCTTCGCCTACTTCCCCTTTGGCGGAGGACCTCATCTCTGTATTGGGCAGCACTTCGCTATGATGGAGTCACATCTGGCGCTGGCAATGATAGTGCAACGCTACCACTTGAGCCTGCTTCCCGGCCAGCGTATTGAACCGCGAGCAATGGTAGCACTCCGTCCATCTCCCAGTGTGCAGATAATGCTGCATAGTGTATAGTGTCGTTCCACATCACTTTTTCGGGCGTGATAGTATACTGCTCCTATCCTCCTCTTGCTCAGCTTTTTAGAATGGGAACGCCTGTATGGGGGCAAGCTCTTGCCCCCATACAACATTTAAGGCGCTACGGGAATTGGCTCGTTGATACTGCCGAAATTGTAAGGACAGAGAGGGCCTACGTTTGCAACATAGACCAGCGATTTATCAGATGGCCTGTAATAAAAGTAGAAGCTTTGACTACCATCGACATTATCTGTTCCCCAGGCCAGATCGTATGTACCCTGCTTTACGGGCTTGAAGGTAAATGTGCCATCCGGCTTTATGACTACGGTAGGCGCTCCGGCAATCAACTGGAAAAATTGAGCGTCGGGGATATTCGCGTAAAGCCCTTGCGCTAAAACGGCCAGAGGCGTGAGCGCCGAACCCTTTGGCACAGGCGTTGTGAAGCGCCCTATCACTTCCTGCGGTGCTTTGAGCGCAATGCTGGCCTGCTGCCCCTCGGGCGTGTCACCAAACTTCGAAGCAAGTTCCTGATACGTCGGGATGGCGCTTGAACATGAGCTTACAAGTTGCTGCTTGCCCTCGCCAAAAAGCGCTTTGGCGAAATCTTCGTGATCCTTCTGCGCTTCAGGAGATTTCGGGAACAGGGTAGCGAGCGTCTGAAATGAATTGGCAGCGTCGGCATATTGCTGGGCCGTAAGCTGTGTTTCGGCCAGATCATAGTATGCCGTCGCGGAGAGCGCGCTGGCCTCTGCCTGGCAGTTAGCATTGCAGTAGGACAGGTTGAGCAAATCACCGAAATGAGTGACCGCATCATTGTAATCGTGCTGCTGCGATGCCTGTTTGCCCCAATTCAGGTACGCGGTGATGCTATCTGCCTGGGCACGCGTTACCTCACCGGTCGCTGCCTGGAAAGAAGTTAGTACGATATTGAATTTGTCAATGGCCGCGGAGTAATGTTGTGTATTGCTTAGCTGCTCTCCCCATTCATCATAGATACGGGCGATATTGCCCGAGGTGGGAGCATGCTCGCCGGCCAGTTGAAATTCATTGATCGCACTCTGCCATTGCTGCTGGCCCTCATAAAAGCGCCCTTGCACCTGGTGGATTGTTGCTTGCTGGGTGAGGCCAAAACCGCTCACGGCCAGGAGAATCGCCACAAGTAGTCCGGCGCTGATGAACTGGGAGCGGCGTTTCGGATTGCTCCTGGCAGCCATGCCTGCCAGTGTACGCACGATTGCAGCCAGCAGGATGAGTATGGCGAGAATGCCTCCAACAATACCTGCTCGCGTTGCCCCTGCTGCCCAATCGCTGCCCGTGAAGAATAGCGCCGCAAGGACAGCCACACCTGCAACGATGCTGAGAATAAATGCCCAGACAGGCAAGGGCCGGGCAATTGCCCGCACTCGTGGCTCGCCCGCGGTCGGAGACGTAGGAGGCATGGCAGACGGAGGAACAAATGGCGCCGGTATTTGCATATCCGGTAACGCCCCTGACCCCTGGTTTGCCGGCTCCTGTCGATAAAGAGAGGGGTATGCAGCCGGCGACCCGGGTGATTGAAATCCATCCGAAAGGTAACCCGAACTGGATGGAGTGGGCTGAATTTGAAGGGGGGATGCGCCCTGAATATCGGGCTGAGCTGCCAGCACAGTGGGTTCTGAGAAGGAAAATTGCTCGAAAAGCTGACCTGGCCCGGCAGATTCCCCGTTCTGAGCATTTCCTGATGGAGGGGTGGCATAAGGAAAACCGGCTCGAGCAGTTAAAGTGGGCGCATCTACTATGCCGGACTGGGCCTGTATAGTGGGTACATCTGAAAATGGTATTTGCTCGTGGCCGGTAGGCGAATTTGCCTCCAGTAGAACTGGTGCATTTACCTGAAAGGGTGATGATAATACCGGGGAATCTACCTGCTTCTCTAATGGCATGCCGCACATGCGGCAAAACATTGCCGTATCAGGATTTTTCTCCCCACAATGGATGCAAAACATTCAAATCCTCCAACTTTTGCTTTGAGCTGATACGCTCCATTTTTAGCGAATGTAGGCAGATAAATAACCGGATAACCATAATAGGGATGAGAAAAGGTATCGACGAGTTTGCAAACCGCTGCGTTTATATGTTACATGAAAATCACAACAAATACAATAGACTCTGCTTGCTTTTTTTCAACTGAGAAGCTGCCCTTAATAAGCAAAGAATAGCAGAATGACACGATTTGAGATAAAAACAATAAAAATGATGCTTCTGAATTCAGGTCTAGTAGTACTTGATGAAGGACAAAGATCAAGTATCAAGCGGTTCTAAAGGATATCCACGCCAGGTACAGAAGTCCTATTGCCTCTTATATTCTGGTCGAGTGGTCAATCATGGGGCTTCGTGCTATAATAGGGGCAAGATGAAAGGTGCATAAACAGCTCTTTTTCTTGTTGGCCTTCGCTCTCTAAGCCCGAGGGCCATACGAACAGCGCTTGCGCTAAAGCATAACTGAGCAGTGGTGCTGCTAAACCACTGCGTAGGAGTTTTAGATTATGAGCAGCGAAAATAAAGCCAATGGGGACGCGGTGTTTTCAACCACACGCCGCAAGGCCGTACCAATTATTATGGCAAGAGGTCCCCAGGAGTACGTGCCAGGAGACCAGGAACTGCCGGTTCAGCTTACCAGCCTGGCAGATATGATACAATGGGCGCAAAACTGGCCTCGCTCGAAGTCAGTCTGGCCGCTGGGATATGGGCTGGCCTGCTGCGCTATTGAGATGATCGCCTCGGCCTCTGCTCCCCAATATGATCTCTCGCGTTTCGGCTCGGAGGTCTTTCGATCCAGCCCGCGCCAGGCCGACTTGATGATCGTGGCCGGAACCGTTTCGGTAAAGATGGGCCCGCGCCTGCGCCTGCTGTGGGAGCAGATGCCAGACCCGAAGTGGGTGCTGAGCATGGGTCAATGTGCCAACTCAGGCGGCGAATTTTATGACAGTTACTATACCGTCCAGGGCGTTGATACGATTGTTCCGGTCGATGTCTATGTGCCGGGTTGCCCTCCTCGTCCAGAGGCGCTCATTGAGGGTATCCTCAAGCTGCGCGAGAAGATTCTCAAGCAGGGTTTGAAGATTCAGGGCGAGAAGGAAATTGAGGTGTAGTGTATGCGTGGTATTCTTGAGGGCATGAGCCTGACCTTCAGCCACATGTTCAGGCCCAAACTGACCCGCTTATATCCTTATGAAAAACCAAAACTGCCCCCGCGCAGCCGTGGTCTGATCCAGCTCATCGCGGAAGAGGGCCTTGGCACCGAATACAATCTGAAGTGCGAGGCCTGCCTGCTCTGCGAAAAAGCGTGCCCGCCGCGTGCCATCACCATCGAATATGAACCGATGCATACGTTCAAAAAGCGTCCATGGTTCCAATCCTATATTCGCGAGGGCGCGGATAAGTATAGCACGCATCCTATACCGCCCGCGTCCGGGGCATCTAAAGCCGGTTTTTATACCACACGTATGTCTGAATATGCCGTAGAGTATCATAATAAGCCCGTAGCTCCATGCGTCGCCATGCCCGTCAAAGACTACCTGGAGCCTGAAATAGACCTCAGTAAAGTTGATGAGTTACTGGAAACATGGCCGCAAGAGGCAGGCGCGTTGCCTTCGCTTCTGGATGCCGTTATGGATATCTATGGCTATATGCCTCTACAGGCGGCAAAACGTATCGTCCAGGTGCGCGGCGTCGATTTGAGCGATATCTTCGGTATCGCTACTATGAGTCCGAAATTTAAGCCAGCCCCGGCTGTCAAAGGCATACGCCGCGATGATCAGCCCATCCGTGGCCTGTCGCCCGCTACACGTGGCAAATGGGGTAATATTAATCATGTGAGGCAACCAGATGCCTGATTTTGATTCTTCTTATCGTGTATTACGGAGGCGCGGCGAGCCTGACCTGCGCTCGCTCGACTCCTATCGCCGGGCCGGTGGCTACAGCGCCCTCGAAAAAGCCATTCGCGAGCAAACGCCTGAGCAGGTCATCCAGCAGGTGATCGATGCGAAGTTGCGTGGCCGCGGCGGCGCAGGTCGGCTCACCGGCGAAAAAATGCGCATCGTGAGCCGTCAGGAAGATGATTTCCGCTACGTTATCTGCAATGCCTACGACGCCGATCCGCGCTCGTGGGCGGCGCGTTCGATGATGCAACGCAATCCGCACCTGGTTATCGAAGGCGTAGTGCTTGCCGCTTATGCTGTTGGAGCAAGGGAAGCGTATATTTTTACACGCAGCTTCTTCAAGGAAGGAATCGATGCCATCCAGCAGGCGCTGGCGGATGCTCTCGAAGCCAATCTTGTGGGACGCGATATCCTGGGTATGGACTTCAGTTGTACCATCAATGTGCTGGGCGTCGATCAGGGTTTCATGGGCGGAGAGGAAACGGTGCAGATTGCCGTCATTAAGGGCCGCCGTGGTATGCCCGAGCAGCGACCGCCATATCCCGCCCAGTATGGCCTCTGGGATAAGCCAACGCTCGTCGATTGCATCGAGACGCTGGCAAACATTCCCCTCATCATTCGTGATGGTGTGCAGGCATTTACCAGTATCGGTACAGCCACGACCAGCGGTACCAAAGTGCTGACGGTCTATGACTATGTGCCCGATAGCGAGCCGAAGCTGGTGGAAGTTCCTTTTGGCGCGACCCTACGTGAGATTTTGCGTCATGCCGGATACAGCCGTCCGGACAGCGATTTGCAGGCCATCATCGTCGGTGGGGCCGAAGGCGGCGCGCTGCCACCTTCATTGCTCGATACGCCGTTTGACTATGATGCGCTGGAAGAGGCAGGCGCTATTGTGGGTTCCGGCATTCTCGAATTGCTTCCTGCCAATACCTGTATGGTAGGATGGTCCAGGGAGCGCAGCAGTTATTTGAGCAAAGAGTCCTGCGGCAAGTGCGTGCCATGCCGCATCGGCATGAAACGTGTAACCGGCATCCTGGAAGGCATTATCAGCGATCTTGGCGTCAAATCTGACCTGGATATGCTGGACGAATTTGCTGAATATATCCCTGCGGGTTCGCTATGCGCGTTTGGCGTGCTAGCCCCAAATGCCTATAAGACGGCCAGGCGCTACTGGCCTGAACATTTTCGCATGCATGTCGAGGAGTTGCAGTGTCCGACCGGTACGTGCCTTCCTGTGCGCGCGCACCGTTTTATCACCAAACATGTGTTACCCTGAAGGCACAATATACTGTGCCCGTCTAAATAAAGCGGAGTCGTGGACGTTTTAATGGAGTTTAACAAATTAATCGGGTAATAGAAAGCAACGCGGCGAAGCCCCGTAGGGCCGATCAATCGGCTCCCATGCTTGCCCAATTATACGTTATATCCATAAAAGACGCCCCTATTAAAGAGGAATTCTATGGCTGTATCGATCCGAGATAATCTTTCTCCCATACAGACATCGCCGCAGCCGGTGGTGCGCAATGACGTTGGGCACTCATCCTTCACGCTCACCATCGACGGCAAGACCGTGCAGGCCTACGAGAATCAGACCTTGCTCAGTGTGGCGGTCGACAACGGCATTACCGATATCCCGAATATGTGTAATGACGAAAAGTTGGAGCCGACCGCGACCTGTCGCATGTGCCTGGTGCATATCGAGGGTGTAAAACAGCCCTTGCCGTCGTGTACGACACCGGCGCTTCCCGGCATGGTTGTGACGACAAAGTCGGATGAGTTGTTCCACATCCGGCGTACAAACCTGGAGATGTTGCTCTCCGACCACAATGCCTACTGCCAGCCTCCCTGCCAGGCGGATTGCCCAACGCATATCGACATTCCGGGATACCTGGAACTGATAGCGAAAGGTTCGATGAAAGAGGCGGCGCGACTGGTCAAGGAAGTGCTGCCATTCCCTTATATCCTGGGGTTGACCTGCCCGGCTCCCTGTCAGAAGGCCTGCCGCCGCGGACTCGTTGAGGAAGAGATAGCGATCTGTCGCATGCATGGTCACGCCGCCGAAACCTGCCTGCTCGACCCGCCGCATCCTTTCGTGAAGGACCCGCCAACGGGCAAGAAGGTTGCCATTGTTGGCGCGGGACCGGCAGGACTCACCTGCGCCTACTACCTCGCCTTGAAAGGCCACTACTGCAAGGTCTTTGACCAGCAACCGCAGCCGGGTGGTCAATTGCGCTACGGCATCCCTGAATACCGTCTTCAGAAAGACATGATGGACCGCGAGATTGATCATGTCTGGTCGCTGGGTGTGGATGCGCAGTACAACGTCAGGCTCGGGCGCGATTTTACCATCGATGACCTGTTTGCCCAGGGCTTTGATGCCATCTACCTGGGTATCGGAGCCTGGACCAGCAACAAGCTGAATATGGAAGGCGAAGATGCCGAAGGATTCGTCAACGCCATCTCCTATCTCTCCGAAAAGGTTGAAGGCAAGCCGGTGCCGGTGAAGGAAGGCGATGAGGTCGTAGTCTATGGCGGCGGATTCACGGCCTACGACTGCACTCGAACCTCACTGCGCCTGGGAGCGAAAGTGCATACGCTCTATTACCGCACGCGCTCGGATATCACGGCGACTTTTGAAGAGGTTGAGGACGGCATCAACGAGGGCACCGACCTGCAAGTCCAGACCATGATCCAGAAAATCCTGGTCGAGGATGGCAAGGTCAAAGGCGTTCAATGCGTGAAAACGAAGCCTGGCGAACCCGACGCGCGTGGCCGGCGACGGCCCGTACCGGTGCAAGGTTCGGAGTTCGTCATTAACTGCAACGCGGTTATCCCTGCCGTGGGCCAGGCCGTCCAGCAAGATGTGCTTGAGGACAAGTCCGGCGTCAAGTTTACCAAGCATGGTACCATTCAGACTAATCCGCATAACTTCATGACAGACCGCGCAGGTGTCTTTGCCGGTGGTGATGCCCAGATGGGCGCGAAGACCATCATTGAGTGCGTCGGACAGGGCAAGCTCGGTGCTCGCTCGATACACGCGTACCTCAGTGGCGAGGATATGAAAGAAGTGGCGCGACGCCTGGAACTGGAAGAGCGTCACCCAGATCTCTTTGATATCGTCCCCTATAAGCCCGTCGAGCCGAAAGTGAAGATGCCGATGCTGCCCTACGAAGACCGCAAGCGCAACTTCAGAATCATCGAGATGGGCTATATGCAGGAACAGGCGGAGCGCGAAGCCGCTCGTTGCTTGCAGTGCGCGTGCCCTGCTGCCGGGCAGTGCGACCTGCAAAAGTATAGTATCGAGCATGGTCTGGCGGATAACCGCTTCCACGATGGCGAACCAACCGACTATCATGATTATGATATGGACCTGTCGCACAGCTTTATCCTGCGCGATCCCAACAAGTGCATCAACTGTACGCAGTGCGTGCGGGTCTGCCATGATGTGATTGGCCCCGACTGTTATGGCATGTTCGGCAAGGGCTTCGACACCATCGTATCCACGCCGTTCAACGTCAGCCTGCATGATACCGACTGCGTCTCCTGTGGCGCGTGCGTGCAGGTCTGCCCGACCGGTTCCTTGATGATGGCCGAGCGTTACCTGAAACGCTACGCCTTCGCGCTGGATCGCTGCATCTTCTGTGGCGACTGCGTAGAGGTCTGTCCTCACGGAGCATTGGGTGAGACGCCGAACTTCGAGCTCTCGTTCTTCAATCGCTTTGGCCCCGATGTCACACTCGACAAAGGCGACCTGGCGACTGCGCCGGACTACCTGGTGCGCCAGCGCCTGCCGCGCAGTAAAAAGAACCTGCCCGTGATGAGCCCTCTGGTGCGCCCGCTGCCGCCGCGTGGCATCAGGGAATAACGTAATATGGTTTCACCAGGGCGACCGCGAGGGTGCGCCCCTATCCGCCACAGGCGAATACCACGTGGCGGATAGGGGCGCACCCTCGCGGTCGCCCTTAGATTCTCTTCATCTTCTTCCCTTGCTTCGTGTTACAATAACAATAGTCAGTAATCCATTATCCATTAAGTAAACAAGGAGCGATTCTATGGCTGGCCAGCGAACATTGCAGTTCCCGCGCGGCTTTTTATGGGGAACAGCATCTTCATCGTATCAATGTGAGGGTGGAAATACGAACGATCAATGGTATCGCTGGGAGCAACAGGGCCATATTCTCACCAGAGAACATGCTGGAGATGCCTGCGACTGGTGGCACAACGCGGAAAGCGATTTTGAGTGGGCCGAGCAGATGGAGAACAATGCCCTGCGCCTGAGCATCGAGTGGAGTCGCATTGAGCCGCAAGAGGGACAATGGAATAGCGCCGCCATAGACCGTTACCGGCAGATGCTCGCGGATTTGCACCGTCGCCACATGAAACCTTTCGTCACCCTGCATCACTTCACCGACCCATTGTGGTTTGCCGACCGTGGTGGTTTTGCCAACGAGCGTAACATTTTTTATTTTATCCGCTATGTTACCTATGTCGTGCAGTCGTTGCAGGACCTGTGCGACTTCTGGCTCACGATCAACGAACCGAACGTCTACGCTTTTATGGGATATGTACTTGGCTCGTATCCCCCGGGTGAGCATAATATTAGTCTCGCTCTACGTGTTCTGCGCAACCTGGTGCAGGCCCATGTCGAGGCATTCTATGCCATCCGACGCGCGCAGCCACAATCCGAGATTGGCTATTGCCTCGATTACCGTCTGTTCGATCCGGCCAGCATTTTTTCGCTGCTCGATACGCTTGTTGCGGGTGCTCATGACGAGTTCTTCAACTGGGCAGCATTAGAGGCAGCCGAGACCGGTCGCTTTCCGTTTCCCCTGAAAATGATGCTGTCACCTGTCCCACATGCATCCGGCACGCGTGATTACCATGGCGTGAACTATTACACCCGCGATATCGTGCGCTTCGACCCCACACGCCCGGCGGATTTTTTCGCTCGTCGCTACGTGAAGCCTGGCGCGCTGCATAATGACCCCGGTTTAGAAGGAAACTTCGGCGAAATTTATCCAGAGGGTATCTATCGCGTCTTGAAAGATGTCTACCGGCGCACGCGAGGCAACAAGCCGCTCTACGTTACTGAGAACGGCTTCAGCGATACACTCGATGACCGCCGTCCAAGGGCTATCCTTGAACATCTTGCCATGGTACATCGAGCCATCCGCGAGGGTATACCTGTGCGGGGCTATTTTCACTGGACACTGGTTGATAACTTTGAATGGAGCGAAGGCTGGGGAGCTCGCTTCGGCCTGATCGAACTCGACCCTCGCACGCAGAGGCGCGCACCAAGGCCGAGCGCGAGCATGTTCGGGGAAATCTGCCGTGCCAATGCCATCACCGAAAGCATTGTCGAGCGTTACGCGCCCGAAGCCATGGGTTTCATTTTTCCCCAATCCAATTCCGAACTGGCAAGGAGCGCCAGTGTATAAGATTTCGTTGTCTCATACAGCTGACCAGCGCTTCCTATACCGAAGATGCTCCATGAGCATGTAGGGTCCGTCTAATGTTCCACAAATCGCATCACATACGGGATGCTGTGCCCGCTTTCTCTATGTGCTGGAGTGCCGGCAGGAGCAGGTGGTAATTGCAATTGTTGCTCGATTGTTTCTTTTAGCAAATCATTGGCGTCGATATGCGATAGTTCATTCAGCGCGGCACGGTCAATAGCATTGGCCGACCGTTCGGCCCGCTCGCTGGAGAAGCGTGCCCATGCCTCAGCCAGCCAGAGGCTGGCGCGGATGCGTTCGCGCGTTGCTTCCTGCTTTTCGACGTTCTCAGCGTTCTCGGCGCCCTTGTTGGAGCGCCAGATGCGCCAGGCACGCGAGAAATGTACCATACTCGCGCCAGGCCTGGAACGCGCAAGTTGCAATATACCTGATGCCATTTCGAGCCATCCCCATGCCCTCGCTTCAGCAAATGTCAACGTAGCGAACCGCGCACCATTGGCTCTATCTGTTGCCTCACCTCTACCGGCGATAGGCAAGTCTCCACTCACGCCTTTTAATTTTGTGCGCGCAGAAAACACTAACCCCTGGGCATCTTCCGTCTTGCCTTCCAGGCTAAGTCGTATGGCTTCCTGAGCGTTTGCTACTGCATTATTGAAAATCGAAGGTGTCGTATCGGCCATGATTTATTAAGGCACCGGTTACTGGCGAAGATGTAACTGCTTTAATGTTCAGCCTCTTGCAATACCGCTGCCAGGAGCAAGCGATCAGGGCAATGCTGGGGAAATTTCTTTGCGTAACATACCAGGCAATAATCTCCAACCAGCTCCTCATCGTCGCCCGTACCATAGTAGGTGATGGTGTGTGGCGGACAGGCGTAGTGGCCGCAAGGAAGCAGAACGGCTTCTCTGTCGTGTGGCAGCCGGTGTGGGAATTGTTCGATATAGCATACATGTGTACTCATCATTTTTCCTCTTACTAGCAGCAAATAAATTTGGGGAAGATGCATCTCTGGACTGTCTGCATAATATCGCTCTCTCACATGTGTGTCAAGGTGAAGACTATATTTTGTTCCGCCCGCTTGTCATGCATTACCATAACATGCTACACTCTCTATAAGGGAGATAGTATGTAACAGTTCTATGCCCATCATAAAATTCAGTAGTGCGAGGTGGTCGTTATGATTAAACCTGGTTCAATCGCCGAAATGCAGAAGTTTATTTTCGGCACGCAGATATTTTGTTCCGATGGTGAGGATGGCTCGCTGGTTCAGGTCATTTTTGACCCTGCTACCCGGCGCCTGACACATATAGGTGCGCGGCAGGGGCGTTTCTTCGGCAAAACTCACCTTGTTTCGTTTGAGCACGTCGTTAATGCTTCCGGTGAGGCTATAACGCTCGATCTCAGTCTTGCCGATGTCGCTTCCACAGATAGTTCAGGAGTGAGTGGAGTATCCCTCGAAAGAAAGAGTGTCGTAGAGCTTGTCGGTTCCTCAAGTAAAGGCACGCTGCTGCTCGTTGCTGTGCATCCAGGGAATGGGGAACTGGCCTATCTCGTGGCCCACAATATCCGCCCCGGGCAGGACACTCTGTTTCAGGAGAAGTACGTCGGCTCAATAGAAGCCGGGCATGTGATGGTGACGATTCCGGAAGAGGTCCTGCAAAGCCTTCCACCTTACCGGCCTGATGATGTACTCCAGCGCGAGGTAGAGGGCATTCTGTTCGATTTTACTCCATTACATGTTGACCTGAAGGCCATCAATATTCATGTGTTGGATAGTGTCCTTTACCTGGACGGTAACATCTCCAGTTCGCTGAAGCGTGATATTGTGACCGACCAGGTATCGGGCGTGCAGGGCTTGTTGGAGATCAACAACAACCTGGTTGCCGACGATACGCTGGCGGCAGGGCTGGCGAGAGCGTTGGGCCAGGACCAGATCACACACGACCTGCCAATAGGCGTCTACCCGCGTCTTGGAGTCGTGCGCCTGAGCGGTGCCGTCCACACCGGCCAGCAGAAAGCGGTTGCCGGAGAAATAGCAAAGAACTATCCAGGAGTGCGTTCGGTAATCAACAACCTGGTGATCGACCCCAATGCCGAATTGCTGAACGTTATGTCGGCACCCGAAGGCGGCGATGCGAAAGATAAGGTGCCTGGGAAATATGTCAGGCATACAAAGTAGCTGTTATCCTTTTGAGGGATGGCCGTAAACATGTTCTGAGATGCGAAGGCATCCCTCATTTCTTCACGTAAGATAGTCTCCCTTGTCCTTCCTATTCTTCCTTTCCAATCGCCCTGCATCAGTCTCACCACTTGTTGACAGAATCCCGGTATAAGAGTATCATCGATGAGGTAAGAAACTATCGTTGTCAATTTTGAACCAATAGAAGTCGGACTGAAAATACATGATGGAGAGTTTAGACCAGCTCAAAACCACTGCACAAGAAGCGTCTCCTCCAACCCCCGCGATCGATACAGATGAGCCAAAAGATGCTGAAGCCGCGCGGTCAGGTAGTGAAGCAATGGCAAGACCGGTGCCCACCCAGAAGCGCGAGATCGCAGCCCAGGCGCTAAGAACACTCTGGTTCGAGTTTCAGCTTGAGGGTGAACCGCTAATTTTCCCCTCACCCATTGGGGGAAGGATGCAGATTGAACATCATCCTATGCTCCTCAACCGGCTTGTGGAAGTGGACAGAGAGCAAGAGAAGGCGCGCCCCGGCCAGCTCAAAAATTGGAGACGACTGCCCGCGCCAGAATATGCTGCCGGTATTGCTGCAATCGGTGAAGTCAATACCATCTTGAAGGCGGACCTGATCCAACCGGCAGAAATTGGTGATACGGGTACCGTACCTGCCGCTCCCTACAGCTGGATATACTATATCTTCGAGGATGGTTGGAAAGCCCTCTCCGTCTACTTCGAGACCGATGGGAACGAGACTGCCGCGCTGGCCGCTATTCCCATGGGACGCCAGGATGATTGGCTGGCCTTTCTCAAGCACCTGGATGACCAGCACAAGTCCTACTGGATTAAGGATCACTATGGCCGTATAGAGATTATCGGCGGCGATAGTGACCTCGCAGATTCAATTAAAGCTGCCTCATATGATGATCTGGTACTACCGGAAGGAACATTACTTCAGATAAAGGCGCAGCGCCACATCTTTGACAAAGCAGTCTTGAGCCGGTACGAAGCCCTGCATATGCCGCGCCTGCGCAAGGTCCTGCTCTTTGGACCATCCGGCACCGGCAAGACAACGCTTCTGAGGGCCGAGGGCGCGTTTCATGCAAAGCAAGACGGCCTTGTCCTTTATGTTTCTTCGACTCCACCGGGGCGCAATGGCAGTCCCTGGCAAAATCTGGCCCAGGCACTCAATGTGGCGGCGAAGTGCAGTCTGCCAACGCTCATCTTGCTCGAAGACTTCGAGGCATTTATCGTCAATCCTCCTGACCTGCAGCAGGTTCTCAATATGCTTGATGGCGTAGGCGCGCCTGATAATCCCGCTGGCACATTGTTGCTGGCTACCACCAGCGATCCGGAGAAGATCGACCAGCGCATTCGCGACCGGCCAGGTCGTATTGACGTTTTGATTGAAATGGGGCTGATTGACAATACTGAACTTGCATTGCGCTTCCTCAAACATTTCCTCGGTGAATACTTTAACGAGGAAGAGCATACCTCCGTTGCCTCACTGCTGTTGAAGCAGCCGGGCAGCCATTTCCGCGAGGTATGTATCTCCGGCCTCATGCATGCTCTGGAGATGGGCCGCTCGGATGTGCTGAAAGAAGACCTGCTCTGGGCGCATGACATGATTATTACGGGTAGGGACCTTGCTTCCGAAGCTGAAAGATTCTCGCCCTCAGTAGCGCGCAAACGCGGCAGCTACTTCGGCAAGAATTCTTAGTAGCGTCTGATATCAATCTGCTGATTGCCAGGCTTTGAGCGCGTGTTTTATAGTTTCCGATGAGAAAAGCTATAGGACACGCGCTCAAAGCTCTTTTTGTGTACTTTCCTGCCGGCATAATCGTGTGAATCCTGAGAGGATAGTAGATGATGCGATGTTATACTGAGAAAGGAAAGGGAGTACATGGCAGATTCGGAGAAAAATAGGAATAGCAACCAGGATACAGGTGCGGTATCGAATGATCAGGGCTTTCAACAACCGGGCGGGCAGAATGCCGATTACAATAAGATGATTCGAGATGAGCACCTGGGCACCGCTAAAGGCGAGGGCGAGCCTGAGGGCGGTATGGGTACTGGAACCCAGCCTGATACCGCGCTTGGCAGTGGGAGAGCACCTGGGGGCGCGGCCACAAGTAACAGCACGGTCGCCGGTGGTGGAACCACGGGCGGCACAAATCCGGGCGGCATTACCACTACGGATCGTGGCAGACCGTCTATGCGCGATTTAACCACCAATAGCGATCCCATCATGGGTGTAGGTGGTCGCGGCGACATAGCGGGCCAGGCCCCACCGAAACCCATCCCGGAGCAGGATATTCATACTGAGGAGAAGTCCAGAGATCAATCGTAGGAAGTAGATCAGGGAAAGCCGATATGGATTTCAACAACTTAGTCTGACAAGGGACGCGGGCCGATCAATCGGCGATGGGTACGGTATGCCTGTCCCCCAGACAGACTGCCCGGCCCCTACGGCTTCGCCGTGGCAATGGAATGCATATCCCACGGCGAAGCCGTAGGTCCCGATTTATCGCGGACACCGCCGATTTATCGGCCCCCAACAATCACACCGATAGCTTTTCCAGCGCCTGGTCCAGGTCACTAATAATATCCCCTACATCCTCGATGCCGGCAGATAAGCGGATACAACCATCTGAAATGCCGATATGCTGGCGCTCAGCGGGTGTCAGATTGCGGTGTGAAGACATGGGTGGGTAGCTCACCTCGGTATAGACATCGCCGAGCGTTGTGGCCGGTAAACAGAGTTTCAGGCTGTCCATGAAGCGGTAAGCAGCGTCGCGGGACTGGCTCTTTAATTCAAATGCCAGCAGCCCGCCAAATCTTTGGGATCGAAGCATCTGTGAAGCTAGTTCATGCTGTGGATGGTTGGGCAGTCCGGGATAATAGACGCGCTCAACGGCAGGATGCGCTTGCAAGAATTGCGCTACCTGCAAGGCATTCGTACAATGCCGCTCCATGCGCAGTGTCAGCGTCTTCAATCCACGCGCAATCAGAAACGACTCGAACGGACTGAGCATCGCTCCCAGCATGGTGGCATAGCCGCGCAGCTGCTCGACCTGCGCATTGCGAGCGCTCACGATGACTCCGGCGGTGCTATCACCATGCCCGCCGAAATATTTCGTTGCGCTGTGTACAACGAGGTCGAAACCGAGCGTGATGGGTTGGACAAGATAGGGCGTGGTGAAGGTGCTATCGACGATGCTCACCGCGCCAACCTCATGAGCGGCGGCGCTGATTGCGGCGAGGTCCGTTACGCGTGTTAACGGATTCGAGATTGTCTCTACGTAGACAACATCTGGCTGCTCTTCCCGGATGATATCCCCAGCCTGGGCGCAACAGAGGTCGCGCAGTTGTACGTCGACACCTACCGGTTTGAAGATGGTGCGCATCAGGCCGATTGTCGGACCATAGAGGTCCTGGGCGGCCAGAATCTTCGCTCCTGGCGCAAGCCCTGCTGTCAGCAAAGCGGCATGAATGGCCGCCATGCCGGAGGCAAACACCACAGCGCCGGCCCCTTTCTCCGCCCGGGCCAGCGTATTCTCAAGCGCCTGGGCGTTAGGATTCCCTTGCCGCGCATAGACATAGGCCTCTTCTCCATTGGAGAGACGACCGGTAAAGGCCTGGTCAAGCGCTTCCGCGTTGGCTTGCAGGTAAGTTGTGCTGGCGTAGATAGGCTGGGTGGTTGGGACTATCGGATTGCTTGCATTGGCAACGCTTTTACCCCCATGCACCAGCAGCGTGTCTAAAGTCCAGGTTGAGTCATCGGATCGTTTCAAAGTACACCTCGCGAAGAGAGCGACACCAGGCTCCTTCCCAGGTCTCCTACTGCCAGCGATGCGCACGCATAGATGCAGGGCAACCAGTAAGGAACGCCGATCATGTCAGGATGTAAATACGAAAAGGCTCCGGCTGCTACCAGCGTCATTTCAATGAGCGTGCCTGTAATAGCCACCACGAGCGCAAGCAACAAACTTTGCCAGCGTCTCCCGCTGAGCAGCCAGAAGTTGAGAAAGATGAGAATGAGCAATCCTGCTTTGGCAATCGAGTCGAGCATACTCGCTCCCACCAGCTGTGCGAGCAACAACCACGATAATTCGCCAATGCTGATTGTGAGCCTGCGTGGAGGGCGAATATTGCCGATCAGCGGATCGACCAGCGGGTGAGAATAGCCGATGGCGACGACAGCAGCGCCAAAGAGGAGCGGCACCCACCATGCCATTCCGAACAGAACAGGCATACTATAACGCTCGACATGGCTGTACACGTCGATGGCATCGAGGCCCGTACCGAACACCGCGCCCAGTAGGAAGAGCGACGTTATTACCCATCCCGAATGCTTCATATAGCCATAACCAATTCACAACTAAGGCGTGCAGAGCCGGTTAAGATAGCGGAGCGCATCCAACAGTTCCTCAATTGATGGTAAGCTGGCTTCATCATCGGCTATCCATTGTTGATAGAGCGCGCTGTATCGGTCGGCCAGGACGATGCTGGGTCGAATGGTCTCCGCTTTGCCTTCCCAGAAGGTATAACGGGAGATAACTTCCCCTGCCGGGTCGGCAAGAAGCGCGAAAGGCAGCTTCAAATCTTCCTGGGTTTGCAGGTTGGTAATGACCGTATCGGGTGAAATTGCCAGGATTGAGCAATCCTCCTCACGAAACTCCGCATAATGCTGCGCGAATGCCCGTAGCAGGCCGCGCGTTTCTCCTGTGGTCGAGCTTCTTGTAATCAACAGCACCAGGTGCTCGCGTTGTTTGTAATCCCACGGACTATGCGGCATGCCATCCGCGCCCGGCAGGGTGAAAGCAGGGATGATCTGTCCCACTTCGATCAGTGGCTGGTTCGTATTCGACATAGATAAAATCCTCATCATGTCAGCAAGAACTGGATTTTCGGATGTGTCCTCATGTAGCATTGTACATCATGGGGGATAGGGGATGCGTTCTCAATAGCATGGAAAGCAGCAAAAATAACTGGTGATTACTCATGATGTGACGGGGGATTCTTCGCTGCGCTCAGAATGACACCCCTGGGTGTATCATGGTCTGGGCGTGTCATAGCCAGGCATGCCATGGTCTGGGCGTGTCATTCTGAGCGCAGCGAAGAATCCCCCGCGCAGTTGTCCCGCTGTCCCGCCTTGCATCACCTGGCTCATTTATGGATAACCATCAGAGAAATAACGCTTGTATTTTGTTTAAACACCATGTAATCTTGAAGGAAAGAGTCATAATTTAAATGAAGAGAGAAGGATGTTCATGCGCCGTACAATCTCCGCTGCAATGGCAGGATTGGTCCTGATTCTGCTGGTAGTAGTAGGCAGCCTATTTGCCTCTAAGCAGAGTGCTGCTCAACAGTCAGTATACCCACCACCGCCGCGATCAAATAACCATGGTTTTGGGTTTCCAGCGCTTACTCCGCATATTAATCTATCAAAACCCAATCTGCCCACATTTACTGCGCAAGACGTCGAACAATATGTTTCACAGACTGGCTCTCCGGTTGGGCCTCTTGTCAAGGGGGCGCATTTAACTTTCATCAAGATTCTTTTTGTCACCTCAAGCCAGGCCAGTGATATCATGGGAGGGGAATATATTGGCTTGCCTGCCAACGCTCCTGTTTGCTATGTAGTGATCCATGGCCCATTCTTGGGAACAAACTTACATCTTTCTCCTTCAGCACATATTAAGCAGCCGCCTGTGGTAGATACGACTGAGATAGTTCTTGACGGTCGTACCGGAAACTTGCTTGTATGGGGAGCACCTGCTACGGGATACCCGTAGATATCCTCATGAATTAGCAAGTAGCCCTGGATTTCCAGGGCTGTTTTTTATGGGCAAAGTACTACGCGTTCAGGTATCACAAACAACATCGCTTGCAATCAAGGCCCACAAAGTCGCATAATTAAGGCAGTCAAAAAATATATCGTTGTGGAGGTGTAGAACTTTATGGAAGGTACAATGATGGCGGCCCTCAAAGCGGAGGCGGCGCCTGGAGCAACGGTTGCCCTGGTTGACATTCCTCGTATCGGCCCGCGTGATGTGCTGGTGAAGGTGAAAGCAGCCTCTATCTGTGGCACAGACATGCATATCTATGAGTGGGATGCGTGGGCGCAGAGCCGCATGACTACCCCTCGTATCTTTGGTCACGAGTTTGCCGGTGAGATCGTCGAGGTCGGCGACGAGGTAACGCAGCTCGTTCCCGGCGATTTTGTCGCGGCGGAAACCCATATTACCTGCGGGCACTGTTATCAATGTCGCACCGGTCAGGCACATGTCTGCCAGAATGTGCAGATTATCGGCGTAGACCGCGATGGCGCGTTTGCCCAGTATATCGCTATTCCCGAAAGCGTGGCCTGGAAAACCGGCAAAGAGATCGATCACAAGGTCGCCTCTATTCAAGAACCATTCGGTAATGCCGTGCATGCCACATTCGCGGGCGAAATTGCCGATCAGACCGTGGCAGTAATCGGCTGTGGCCCCATTGGCCTGTGGGCCGTTGGGTTATCCCGCGTCTCAGGCTCCAGCACCATCTTTGCTATAGAACCGAATCACAAGCGCCTGGAAATCGCCATGAAGATGGGCGCGGACTATGTCATCAATCCCCGCGAAGTCGATCCGGTGCAGAAAGTGCTGGATGTTACTGGCGGGTTGGGCGTCGATGTCGTGCTGGAGATGTCCGGCAACCCATTGGCAATCCGGCAGGGCTTCAAGATGCTGCGCAGCGGCGGGCGTGTCTCTCTGCTTGGCATTCCCTCGCGCATGGTCGAACTGGATCTCGCGAACGATATCATCTTCAAGGGCGCGACCGTGCTGGGCATCTCCGGGCGGCGCATCTTCGATACCTGGTATCGCACGCGCAGAATTCTCGAAGGCGGTCAACTCGACCTCAAGCAGGTCATTACGCATACACTCCCGTTTGAGCAGATTCACGAGGCCATGGAGATCATGAAATCTGGCGACTGCGGCAAAATAGTGCTGACTTTTGACTGATCTAGCAGTGTAATTCATGTGAGGGCGCGATTTGTTGCGCCCTCCGTTCAAGGAGGAAGCATGGACAAACTACAGCAATATTTAAAGGGCGAATTGGACGGGCTGCGCGCGAAGGGCGTCTTCAGCCTGCCACGCGAATTGGAGACGGAACAGAAGGCCACCGTTATCATCGATGGGCACGAGGTCATCACCCTTTCCTCGAACAACTATCTTGGCCTGACCGTCCATCCACGTCTGAAAGAACTTGCGATTGCGGCGATTGAGCGCTATGGCGTCGGCTCAGGCTCGGTTCGTACCATCGCCGGCACTATGTCGCTGCACAACGAGTTGGAAGAGAAACTGGCGCGTTTTAAGCATACTGAGGCCTCACTCACCTTCCAGTCCGGCTATGCCACTAACCTGGGTGTGATCTCGGCGCTGATGCAGGAAGGCGATATGATTATCAGCGACGAGCTGAATCATGCCAGCATCATCGACGGTATTCGCCTGTGCAAAGCGCCGCGCAAAGTGTATCCACATAAGGACATGGCTGGTCTGCGCCGCGCGCTAGAAGAGTCCAAAGGTGCTAACAAGGTGATGGTCGTTACTGATGGCGTCTTCAGCATGGATGGCGACATCGCCCCGCTGCCGGAGATTGTCGAACTGGCCGAGGAGTATGGCGCTTTCGTGATGGTGGACGATGCTCACTCCAGCGGCGTGCTGGGCAAGAATGGGCGCGGCAGCGTCAACCATTTCGGACTGGACGGCCGAGTCGCCTTGCAGGTAGGTACGCTTTCCAAGGCCATCGGTGCGCTCGGTGGTTATGTAGCCTGTAGCAAAGACGCGCGCGATTTCCTCTTGCAGCGTGCCAGACCGGTTCTCTTCAGCACTTCTCATCCGCCCTCTGTGGTAGCAACCTGCATCGGGGCTATTGATATTCTTGAGGAGGACAACAGCCTGGTCGAGCGCCTATGGGAGAACACCGCTTTCTTCAAGCGCGGCCTGGAACAGCTCGGCTTCAATACCGGGCGCAGCGAGACCCCCATCACGCCCGTTATCGTTGGTGAAGGCGCCCTGGCAATGCAATTCAGCCGGCGTCTCTTCGAAGAAGGCGTGTTCGCGCAGGGTATCGTCTATCCCACCGTTCCCGCCGACAAGTGCCGCGTCCGCACCATCGTTACGGCGTTGCATACCCGCGATGAACTGACGAAGGCACTCGATATCTTCGAGAAGGTGGGGAAAGAGCTGAAGATCATCTAAAAAATGGAAATACCCACAAATGCCCGCGGGCATTTGTGGGTATTTCCATTTTTTAGATGATCTTCGATAAAATCAGTGCCTCAATCGCTTGCGCAACGCCTTCCTCGGCATTGCTGGCGGTAACGTAATCGGCCTGTTTTTTAACCTCTTCGTGCGCGTTGCCCATCGCAATACCCAATCCGGCGAATTGCAGCATGCCGATATCGTTATGATTATCTCCGAAAGCCACAATCTCCTCGGGCGGAATATGCAAATCTGCCGCGATCACTTTCAAAGCGTTACCTTTTGATACGGATGGATGCAGGAATTCTATCAGGTCGAACGAGGATTGCGTGACATAGAGCTTGCCCTCGAAGAGCCTTTCAAGCTCTGGCCGCTTGCCCCGTATCTTGCTCTCTTCTCCAACGCCTACCAGTTTGACGCACTGCAATGGGTAAAGGCTGGCCACGTCCTCAACCTCAATGGCCGGTGGTACCGGCGGGCGATACCAGTTGCGGGCGCGCGGAGTATTTTTATCGACATAGACGCGATGAATGGTGTGATAGGCCCGGTAGAAGCCGAGGCCGCGCAGCGTGTCGAGGACGGGCAGAATATATTCGGTGGGGAAAGGCTTTTCGTGATAAATGTTGCCCTGCAAATCGGCAATCACGGCCCCATTTTCAATGATCTGCGGCCCTTGCAGTGGCAGTTCCCCACAGACGCTCCGTAAGACGGCCAGATTCTGTCCCGTGGCAATCACTATGGTAATGCCTGCTTCAGCAGCGCGGAAGAGCGCCTGGCGGGTGCGGGGTGTGATAATTTTATTGGGTTGCGGTGTAAGTAGCGTTCCATCAAGGTCTATGGCGAGTAGGCGGTACACGAGTTGCTCCTGAGCTGTTATTTATTCTCTGTTTCCATCAGTATATCTAGCTTGGCTGTCGTCTTGCAAATTAATCTTCGCTCGAAAGTATTGCCAGATCGTTCCGGCATATCGCGCAGGTGCAATTATTCTCTTCAATCGGCTGTTGACCTCCAATTGGAGCCAGGATATGATCGATGATAGACGACCAGAAATAAAATTTCGCCTGCACATTACTGGTGGTAACAAACTTCTCCAGTAGCTCAGCAAGCTGTGGGTCCCAACTATGCAGATCTGAAAGCATTCTTTTGCTGCTCACCCACCATCTCCTTTGAAGCTGATAGTGGTACTTGAGGAAGTCATTTAGACCAACATGCATTGCGAGAAGCGCCGTTGTAGGGTCAGTACGCAGATTTCTCTTCACCTTATTGTTACCATGGTAAAACATAAACTGGACAAATTGATACTCTTCCGGTGGGATTCCTTTGAAAGCGGCTATTGATGCCAGGGGCGCCTCCTGAGTGTCCAACAATCCTGTGACCGTTGATCATCTCCTCGAAAAAACCATAGGCGTGGCAAGTAGGTATCTTTTGAGGCTCAGGTAAGGCCACTTTTCCGCTTAGCACGATATCAGTATATTCCTTGGTGAGCAATCTATGTTCCTGCAGGGCAATGGAGAAATTGAATAAGTCTTCGACAGTTGAGAAGCCTCCACCGGCAGGACCGCCCTTGATGACATGTAGGAAGAGGTTGTTTTTGCGCAATCCAGGCTCAGTTGCTCTTTCTTGTTGGGTACCAGCACTATAAGGCGAACTCCACTTCCTGCGGTTCAGCCACGGGGCTGTAGGACATCACGGGCGGCGACACCTTCAATCCTTCGACATTTTCATAGGTGGAAAGTTGCTCGGCAAATCCTTCAGCGCCGGCCTGCGTAACTACTGCCAGCTTATCCAGCAGCGCCAGGTCTTCCTCACCGGTTAGCTCTTTGAGCATGATGCCCCAGGTATCCCAAAGCAGCAGTTCCATCTTGTTTTGCGCGGCCAGGTCTTGAATCAGTTTGTGGCCAATAAACCACCATCCCTTCGCAAAACTATCAGGCTCGACGCCGAACTTGTCGGGGTTGGCCCTGTCCGCTCGACACCATTGCCATGCCAGGCCACCAACGATGAACTGGTCGCGAGGCACATCATGTACATCAAAGCGTATCCGATTCTCTTGAATATGTCGCTCGCTCATTTCCGGATCAACCAGGCGCCAGCGTTGTTCTTTGGCATCCCAGCATTCCACTATTTCGTGATCGTGGTTGAAGCCAGGAGTAAAGTAAGCGGCAAAACCGATGCGCGTGCGGGTAGGGATGCCGCGATAACGCGCCATGGAGCAGAACAGGGTCGCGAAATCACGACAGCATCCTACGAACCGCTTTTCAGGAGAACGCGCCCCGGTCAAGGGACGGTCATCGAGTTCGCGTATGCGTGCTAGCATCTTCGGTACGTAGCGGGTATCGATCTCAGCTAAACGTTCGTCCGGTATCGTATAGTTGAACATCGCCGCGCCTCGATAATGGATAATCAGTCCCTGCACGACTTTGCAGAGGCCGGCGATATCATAAGGTAAGTCCTCGTAAAGATGAGCATATTCTGCCGGGTTGGTTATAGAGCTTTGCTCTGTGTAGTAGGTTGCCAGGTCCACGGTTGCATGCCTTCTTTCATCTGATGTTTCTGTTAAGCTCTGTTATTACTAACGCCATTATAACAAACAAATTCTGACATCTGGTGTCAAGTTTCGCTCAAAATTTTGCAATCTCTCTCCCAAGCTTGTTCTCTTCTTAAATACGAGCAACAATTCTTAGCATAAAACTGATCCGTTTGAAAATATAGGAAGTCGTATGGTGTAGAGTTGAGCTATAACGGCTGGCTACAGATAAAAGGAGGGATAATGTCAATTGAAGCCGTTATCTTCGATTTTGGGGGTGTGATAGGGATAAGAGAAGATTGGAGTAAGCGGATTGAGGTCTCGGAAACTTGCCAAATGCATAGCTCACTCTTATACTACCATTCAGAGCCTTTTGCTAGAAAATAAATTGTGTTTGGAGAAACAGGTTTGCAAGGACAGGTACAACGACCTCGGATAGATCATATCGAAAAAGTCATTGTCGTTGGCAGTGGCAAGGGTGGCGTAGGGAAATCTACCATCAGTGTCAACCTGGCGGTTGCGCTGGCAAAACGTGGCGCTCGCGTTGGTTTGCTGGATGGCGACGCGTATGGCCCTAGCGTGCCGATGATGCTCGGCGTGCGCAAACGCAATGCCAGCCAGGGATGGAACGCTACGCTACCCCTGGGACAACGTGAAGAACTGACTTCTGAGCAGATGCTTCAACCCTTGGTGCGCTATGGCGTCAAGGTAATGTCGGTTGGCTTCTTCATTGGCGAGGAGCAGGCGGTAGCTCCCATGCCCGATGTGCTGGGAGTGCTTATTCGCCAGCTTCTCTATACAGTGAATTGGGGACCGCTCGACTACCTGATCATTGATCTTCCCCCTGGCAATGGCGAGCCGCAGGCCACCCTGTGTCGCGAACTGCACCTGGATGGAGCCATCCTCGTCACCACGCCGCAGGATATCGCGCGCATTGATACCGCGAAAGGTCTTGGCATGTTTCAGAGCGCCGGAGTCCCTGTACTTGGTCTCGTACAGAATATGAGCGGCTTCGTCTGTCCGCACTGCGGCAATCATGTCGAGATTTTCCCGGCCAGCCCCGAATATCGTGCCCTGCTGGACGAATTGCCCCGGCTGGGAGCTATTCCGCTTGATCCTGCCACAGCAATAAGCGGTGACAAGGGCCAGCCGGTAGTGATAAGAATGCCGGAGTCTGCGGTTGCGCAGACCTTTGCCTGTATCGCGGAGAAGGTTGCGAATGCCCTTAACGCATCAATTCCTTGACTGGAGGCATGTTTCAATATCATAATCTCTACATTTATTGCTCTCATGATAAAGTTTCAATCCCAAACAGGCATAACCTTGCTACTAATAAAACAACACAAGAGGTGTCACATGAAGTTACACAGCTTTAGAATCGAGCGCCCATGAAGGAAAAGCTCAAGGGCTGGCTGGCCGGCCTTGCCTTTCGCATCATCGCTTTATTTACATTGGGACAAATCTCTCCGCTGCTTGGTGCCGGAATAATTATTGAGCAAGACGGCAAAATATTATTGATAGACCGTTCCGATGGGCTCGGCTATACTGTTCCTGGCGGCATCGTGCGTTATCGCGAAACGGTCGAGCAGTGCGTGCTGCGCGAGGTACGCGAGGAGACAGGTTACAACGTCAAAATAACCGGGCTGGTGGGTGTCTATTCGCGACATGACCGTGACCCGCGTTTTCGCGCGATAGCCATTGCTTATAAGGGCGCAATCATCGATGGAGCCTTGCATGGTTCCGGTGAGGGTCAACCATGCTGGCGCACTCCCGAAGAGGTCTTCGGCCACCTGGCTTTTGATTGCGAAGAAATGCTCAAAGACTATTTAAGCGGACAACAGCGTTTTGCCTGATCACCTTGTCCTATTATGGACTTTGACACAATAATCTGGTATCAGGGGCCGACGATAAATTTTATCATTGAAATCGGTAAGCGTCCCCTATTGGCATATGGATATTGGCTGCGCCGTGATGATCCTCTTGCTGGCCGCGGTTGATGAAGGCCTTGGCGCGGGCTTTGCCGGATTCCCTGCCGAATATTTTGCCGAAGCACGTAAATTGCTCCGCATCCCCGATGATATAACACCCGTCGGCGTCATTCCTATCGGCCACCGCGCAAAAGATATCCCCTCGCCCTCGCTCAAACGCGGCAGAAAGCCCGACGAAGAATATATTCACCGTGAAACATGGTAGATTGCTGGCTATGGGGATAGGCAAAAAGAAAGGACAGAACAATGCGCCTCGCTCTTCTATCTGATATTCATGGCAATGCAGTTGCCCTGGACGCCGTTCTGGACGCTCTAGCAAAACAGAGGGTAGATTCCATCGTCTGCCTGGGAGATGTAGCGGCCAGCGGCCCGCAACCGAGGCAGGTCATCGAGCGCTTGAGGGAGATCGGTTGTCCTGTCGTGATGGGCAATACGGACGATTGGCTTCTGGAGCCTCAACTGAGGGAGAAAACCGATAATTGGGGCCGGCACTTGCAGGATGTTGAGTTCTGGGACTCGCAGCAGCTTTCTTCCTCAGACCGCGAGTACCTGCGGAGCTTCCAGCCCACGCTTGAGATTCCGCTGGTAGATGGTAAGATGCTGCTCTGCTATCATGGCTCGCCGCGCTCTTATCGAGAAGGTATCGTCGCAACAACATCTGAAGATGAACTGGACCAGATTTTCGCGGGCCAGCAGGCCGCGATTATGGCCGGTGGGCATACCCATATGCAGATGTTCAGGCGCTACAAAGATGCGCTGATCGTGAATCCGGGCAGTGTGGGTTCAGCCATTGATCCCGTGTCGCCATTCGCAGAGATTCGCAATGCGGCCTGGGCCGAGTATGCCATTATCGATGCTGGAAACGGCTTATTGAGTATTGAATTGTATCGTCTCCCATTTGATTTCGAGGCCGTTATTCAAGCCGTGCGATCAAGTAGCATGCCTCATGCGGAATGGTGGATCAGCGAATGGAGCAGGTAGCATCAGGAAGCTACTGATGATATGTGCAGCTTGATGTAATCCACGAAGTGAGCAACAGTTCGTTGCTCACTTCGTCCATAGATAGGCGGAGATGGACTCTTCAGCATAGGGCCTGCCACTGGCGCGGATGATGCGGGCCAGCTCATGAACATCAAAAGGAACATGCCGGAAGGTGATGCCCAGGCAATCTCCATCAGAGGTGACGATCGCGTAATCGGCCCAGGGGTCAACCCGCACACGGCCTGATGCGAGGTCCATGAACTCCCAGTTATAGGCCAGGCTCACGCTACCTGGATTGAAATACCAGGAATTGCCCAGGCGCCGCATTTGCTGCGTATGAGTATGTCCGCCGGTGAAGAGTGTCGCATTATGCCCATTCAAGTACTGCCGTACCAGGTCACCTGGTGTATCGGGCAGGATGATCTCGTCGAAAGAGCGTGGCGAGCCATGAAAACAGAGCAGGGTCTTTCCACCTTCCAGGGGGATCTCAATCGTGGGGCGAAATTGCCGGATAAAGGCGATATCGCTTTCCGAGAGTTGGGCGAGTGACCAGGCTCTCACTGTGCGCTGTTGCTCGCTGGTCTTTTCACTCGCGGATGTCTCCTGGCCTGTGATTAGCCAGGCATCCGCGTTGCCCATCACGACGGGACAGTTCAGTTCGCGCAGCCGCGCCACGGTCTTGGCAGGCTGTGAACCCCCTTGTATTGCATCGCCCAGACATACAATCTGCTCAACGCCCTGTTGCCGAATATCTTGAAGCACCTGGTCAAGCGTGAAGCATTCCCCATGAATATCGGAAATCACTGCAAGACGCATAGAAGCAATCCTTTCGCTCTGATTAGAGGTCTATCTCGTTGCGCCTGCCGTGAGTATACCATAAGAAGACATGGTTCACTACCTTTTAGGATTGCTCTTCTGCACTGTATCCACCACAAACTTGCCCCCGATAATCAACGCGGCTACGATGATGCTGAGCGAGAGGCGATTCGCGGCGCGGTTCATGCTTTTGATCGCATCATCCAGGTGATCGACTTCCAGGCGCAGCGTGAGCTGGTCGTTTGATAGCTTATCCAGGATCATATCGGTGCGGCGCGGGGAGTTTTCCACCAGGCGCTTCATGTCGATGACCCAGGCGAAGACGCGACCGGGCGAGAGTTGCCCCATAACGCGCTTTTCCATCACCTTCAGCATATAGTCTCGGATCAACTGTACCGGATCAAGCTGCGGTGAAAGCACGCGAATGGTTCCATCCAGGTTGAGCATGGCTTTGCCCAGCAACGTCATCGCCGTTGGCACCGGGGTGTTATTAGCCTGGGCCAGTTTCGTCAAATCCAGCAATGCAGTTCCTATAGCCATACGCCCACCGCTCATGTCATGATAGCGGCTGACGAGCGCCGATACGTCCTGGGTGAATGCGCGCCGGTCGACATCTTTGGGAATTTCGATCATGTCGAGGTACGTATCCGCTACGCGCTCCCCCAGGCGTTCAGAGAAGGCCAGCAGCAGCAGGATGATATTGTCCTTCTGGCCGGAGTCGAATCGCCCGACCATGCCGAAGTCCATCAGCGCCAGGCGCCCATCATCTGCCAGTAGAATATTGCCAGGATGAGGATCGCAGTGGAAGACGCCGTCGATCACCATCTGCTTGAGGTAGGCGGAAAGCAGTTCTTTGGCAATGGCGCGCGAATCGAGCGCGTCAAGCTCTTCGCGGCTCACGTCTGCCAGGTGCCGCCCATGAATGAAGCTCAGCGTCAGCACGCGCCGCGAGGTGTATTCGCTGAAGACGGTGGGAGTCGTCAGAAGTTGGAATTCAGCTACCTGCTTGCCAATCAGGCGCGTATTATCGGCCTCCAGGCGGAAATCCATTTCCTGGTTTAGACTACGTTCCAGTTCGCGCACAATTTGCAGAAAGCCGTAGCGTTTGCCAAAGGGCGTGTACTTTGAGGCGAAGTTTGCCATCTCGTGCAGGATTTCGAGGTCGATCTCGATACGCTGGCGCACACCGGGACGCTGTACCTTGACGGCTACTTCGGTACCATCGAGCAGAATGGCGCGGTGTACCTGGGCCATGGAAGCGGTTGCCAGCGGCTCGCAGTCGAATTCAGCGAACAGTTGTGAGATGGGTGCTCCAAGCTCACTCTCGATAATCGCGGTCACCTTTCCGGCGGGTACCGGTGTTACCGTGCTTTGCAGGCGAGAAAGGGCCTCGATGTAGTTGGCGGGCATCACATCCGGGCGCGTACTTAACAACTGTCCCAACTTAATAAAGCACGGGCCGAGTTCTTCGAGCGCGCTGGCTAGACCAGCAGCATGATCCTCTTCTTCCTCATCATGATAGCCATTGAGCAAGTGGTGATCATCGTCCTCTTCCTCATGTCGGTGAGCCAGGCCGAATTCGGCTGCTACGTGGTGCAGCTCATATTTACGAAATACGCGGAAAATCTCGATATAGCGCTCAGGGTGACGAGAGAAGCGGTTCGTGATCAAGCTTTTAAAAGAGGTTTCTGAATTGACGTGATCTTTCAGGTTTGCCATACAGGTCTGGTGATCTCCTTTATCCTTTGTTGGGTCAGGAGAAGACCATCCTCCTTTCCTTCCTGCTTCTATGTTGTTCCACAAAAGGGATGGAGGCTATGGTCGACCATAGCCTGCTTCATCCTTTAAAGCAACGTATGAAATGCCGTTTTAGATCACCGGTTTACCGCATCCACTGACGAGTATGGACTTGACTAACCCGAACCAGCCCTGTTTCCCTGTCATTCTGAGCGATAGCGAAGAATCTATGGCCTGGGGGACACGAGCCGTCGGGCAACGTAGATTCTTCGCTATCGCTCAGAATGACAGGAGCAGGCAGGCCATGTGACGAGAGCCACAATCGGTTTATTTCGTCAAAATCCATTCTCGGCCCTCCTGGGATGGAGCCTCTTGAACGGTATGATATAGTGGAGCAAGTAGTATGGGCGCACCCTTGTGGTCGCCCTCGGGCCTTTTAAATCTTGAAACAGTCTTCCCTGTAGAACCTCAGATATGTATGGGTACACCTTTGTGGTCGCCCTCGGGCCTTTTAAATCTTGAATCAGCTGGAGGTCATTATGCCAATTTGTCCAATTTGTGATGATACAGGCCTGCAAAATTCAGATTCGACACACCCAGAATTCTGCTATTGTGCTGCCGGCAAACAGGCGAAGCGCCAGTGGGAACTCAGTCATGGAAGCCAGGGCAAAAACCAGCCGAAGGCTGCCAGCTTCATCGATATCGCCAATCTTGACGAGGTAAATGCGAGCGTCGAGGCCATGCGGGCCTCGCTGCTTGGTTCGGCCGCCGGTGAGGTCGCCGCATCAACAAAGCATCCTTCTGTTCAACTGCTCTACCAGGTTGCTCACGCGGGCCACGAGATTTCAGTGTATGAGGCGACCCAACTCTACGAACTGGCCAAAGCGTTAGAAGTGTTCCTGGTTGGATTAGGCCCCATCGGCAGTAAGCTCAAAAAGTAATACTTATGTATAGTATTTATGGGGTAAATTATTGACACCTTCCTGTGTTCTCTACTACCATACGTTTAAGAGGGCACATTCATGCAGGTTCATACATTTTGCGAACCAGGGGTACGATAATGACCTCGAGCTTGATTTGAGAACTGTCTTGTAAGGCAGATTTTTCCAACGGATCATCACATTTTTCCATCGATTTTGGTTTCTCTAGCAGGCAAGTAGGCCCGGCAGCTAAATGTGCTAGAGGACGGGGCGGAAGCTATTTCAACGTGTATTTGTAGGCGCAAAGAGGGGTGCAGTATGAAATGTCCGCGTTGTGGCAATGAACTGGATGCAACTAAGGGTGCTTGCGCAAGTTGTGGTTATGTCATTCGTTTGACGGGCCAATCAGGAGGCTCAGCATGGCCCGCTCCTCATTCTTTTCAGCATGGGAATCCGCAACCTGGCGTATTGTCAGGAGAAAGGCAGATTTCAGGCGATTCGCCTAATCCATGGCGGCAATCTGCCAGCCCATCGCCTGTCAGGCAGCCCTCGGACGACTTGCCCAATCCGTGGCGCCAATCCGGCGGCTTGCCACCACTGGCACCACAGCCGATCGAGAAAAATCCGCCGCTTAAAAAAGAAATTGATTCATGGCAATCAGCACAACCGGCAAGGGTACCGGGGACAGACGCTTTATCGATGAACAATAGCGTACCACTCACTCCTCCAGTGATGCCATCGTTTGAATCGTCCCCATCTACGGGCACGCTGCGACATGACCAGGGTCGCCGGCAGTCACAGCCCTTGCCACCACTCTCAACAAGCGATCCTTTCACACGAGACCGCCAGCAGATGAACACTCCACGGCCCGCGGCAATTGCGCAGCAACAGTCGAATCCGAACGTTCCGGCGGTTATGAAACCGAATACACGGCCATTAAACGCAGGCCCATTGTTGCCCGGCGTACTTTTACGCGGCGGGCGTTATCGCTTGCAGGAAATGTTGAGGCGCCAGGACTGGATACCGGGGGTATTCGAGGCAACATGGATCGGCAAAGATGCCCAGCGCAACGGATCGCAGGTGATGATCTGTGAGCTGGTTCTTCCTGATAAAGCTTCGGCTACGACTCAATCGATACTGCGAACTGCTACCACGTCACTTGCATCTATAGGTCGTCATCCTCATATCCCGGCGCTTTGGGATGCCTTTAGTGACCAGGACCGCAGCTTCTTTGTTTTTGAGCCTATCGAGGGTGAATCTTTGCTTTCGCGCCTGCACCGCAGTGGGCGCGGCGTGCCGGAAGATGAAATCATCGAATGTTGCTTGCAAATGACAGAAGTACTCGAGCTTCTGGCCCAGCAAAATCCTCCTACGGTACATGGTCTCATCCGGCCCGAACATATTATTCTGGCACGTAGTAGCGCGCAATTCGTGTTGATCAACTTCTCGGTTGTCCTGGCAGGCGGTGCAATACAGTTCGTCACCGGCATGGATCGCGCGCTCCTGTCTCCCTATACTGCCTCAGAATTTGTGCGCGGCGTAATAGATGTGCGTACCGATATGTACTCTCTGCTCGCCACAGCATATCATGTTGCCACGGGAAGCATTCCAAATGCGATCAATGGGAATATTATTCCGGCCAGACAGGTCAACAACAATCTCTCCACCGAGTTCGATGCCATTTTGACGAAAGGCTTGCGTGCTAATCCCGGCCAGCGCTACCAGCGCCCCTCGGAGCTGCGCCAGGATTTGTTGGCCGCGCGCGCGGCTAATAAAATGCCCGCGGCAGGAAGTAGTAGAGAGCGCCTTGTCTATAGTTTCCCTGTGAATTCGCAGCCACTCAACGATGCGAGAAATGGGCAGAGCGCTCAACCTGTGCTACAACGCCCTGATCCGGTTGCTGAACCATTGCCGGATTTGTTGATCCCCGGGAGAGACGATAAGGGAAAGCAGCCAGCACTCCCACGCCAGGAAAATCTTCCTCAGGCAACGGAGAGTAACTTTATGCGCAATATCTCTATCTTTTTCGCTCTGTTCATCGTGGCCCTTATCATAGCTGCTGTGCTCAGCCAGATCATGCACCCTTAGAGGTGGATTATAGCTTCGTGCCTACATGGATAGCCACAATTCCTCGCGTGAGCCGGTAGAAGCGTACATCGCTCCAACCGGCCTGCTCCATAATGCTCTTGAGTGCCGGGGCGTCGGGAAAATTGGTAAGCGAATTCGGCAGGTAGTTATATTCCTCGACAGCCTTTCCGATAATGGTGCCGAACAGGGGCGCGAGCCTGTAAAAATAGAAGCGAAACAGGCGACCAAAGAGCTTGCCGGGAGGATGGCTGATTTCCAGGCATACAACGCGCCCGCCTGGACGTACAACGCGCAACATCTCGCGAAATCCCTGCTCTCTATCGCTCAGGTTCCGCACCATAAACGCGGAACAGCAGCCATCCACGCTGTTATCGGGCAGATCAATATGTTCGGCATCGCCAATGCGCAATTCGATGCGATCCTGCAAGCCCAGGCGTGCCAGCTTCTTTCGTCCCACTTCGAGCATTTCGGGTGTGATATCCATGCCGATCATGCGCGTACCCGGCCCGGAGCGGCGAATGACGGCGATGGCAAGATCAGCCGTACCCGTACCGAGGTCCAGCCCTAATTGTCCCGTTCCAAGAGCCAGGTACCTGGCAGCACGCGCGCGCCAATACCTATCCAACCCAAAACTCATCAGCCGGTTCATCAGGTCATAGATATGCGCGATGCGCCCAAAAAGGCGCTGGACATAGCGACGTTTGCCGCCCGTTTCACGAAATTTTTCCTCGAAATCCACAGTGGTCATGCTTGCCTTTCAGTTTCTGCTCTGCGGGGCTTTTATTCTCTCTGGTTCAGATTCTAGCAAACCCGGATATCCCTGATTGCCTTTCTCAACTGGCATATTAGGAATGCCTGATTTCAATCCCTCAATGGGTTCAGGAAAAGATTTGGCTTGTTTGCTATCTTCAAAAAATGATACTCTGTTAGAACTTGAGGCGGTAGCGAGCCCTCCGGCATAAAGCTAATGCTGGCGCGTCACGACGAAGTCAATTAGCTCGTCCAGTACCTGCCGATTGGGCGAGGGTGGGAAATGATAGAGCGCGGCGCGCGCTTTAGCAGCGTAAGATTCTGCCTCTGCGATGGCATGATCGACGCTACCGCCTTCAACGACCCAGTTCACGACCGCGCGAATATCATCTTCATCGTGTACCTGCCCGTTAAGCAATCGCGTGACCGTCTGATGATGTCCGTTGTAGGGGTGTTCCTGCAGGGCGTAAATCAAAGGTAGCGTAACCATGCCCTGTCGCAGATCATTACCGGCGGGTTTGCCAATGGTTGATTGATCCTGCGTATAGTCCAGCACGTCGTCGATGATCTGAAAGGCAATGCCGAGGTTCATGCCATAGTCTTCAAGCAGTTGGATCTCTTCGAGGGTCGCCTCGCTAACGATGGCGCCGCCTTTGCAGCAGGCGGCAATCAGGCGCGCGGTTTTGTGACTGATCTTCTCGTAATATGTTTCTAACGTCAGGTCGATACGGCCCGCGGTCATCATCTCTAGAATTGTGCCTTCGCAGACGGTCGCGACCGTATCAGAAAAGAGGTGATCGATACGGTTATCATTGATATCGGCGATCAGGCCCGCTGTTTTGGCAAAGTAATAGTCGCCAAGCAGGATCGCGATATTATTCCCAAACAAGGAATTGACGGTGGGCTTGCCCCGCCGTGTCATCGCATTATCGACGATATCGTCATGAATGAGGGTTGCTAAATGGACCATCTCGAAGGCAACGCTCAGAGGCAACAGTTTATCGAAATGGTAGGTATTCAATTTGCCTGAAAGCAGGGTCAGGGCCGTTCTCAGGCGTTTGCCCGGTGAGCCTAGTGCATGCATCGAAGCAGAATTGAGAATATCGAGTCCGGAGGTAGCTCGTTCCTCAAACATGCGATCTACCTTTTCAAGATCAGGCTCGATACCGGCAAAAAGACGGCTCAAAGTGGCCGAGTCATTCATAATACTACTCTCCATTCCGGGCAACTTGTGGCACCCAGGTACATGTATCTATCCGTCCTGTTGGGCGTGCTCCACCCGAAAAGCTATTCAGCGAGCTTGAACAGGGCGAAAAGAGAAAGAAAAGCGGACTGTACAACACCGTACGCCGCCTCTCAAGAACCGTTATCTATTTATTTATATTCATTCACTTCAAATTATAGCACGTGGTGGCCCTGTTTATACAATAGACGTGGTATCCAGCTCCATCAGGTCTTCCTGCACGAATCCCTCCGTCAAATTGAATTCTTCCAGCGCGTCCATCGCTGTCCGGTACTCTTCCCAGGTGAGCCGGCGGTTCAAAATGGGATCATTGACGGCTTTCCAGGCGGGAAAGTATTGATCCATCAGGCTGACGGGTGTATCGGGACCAAGTTCTTCCGCTATCCAGCGCAACACCTCGCGCGTGCCCGAAATGTCTTCCGGCATCACCAGGTGGCGAATCAGCAGGCCGCGCCGCGCGATGCCCTCTTCATCAACCTCCAACGGGCCAACCTGGCGATACATCTCTCGCAACGTCGCCTGGTTGGATTCGACGTAATGCGGCATTTTCGAGGTGCGCAACGCGTGTTTGTTGTCGGAATATTTGGAATCGGGCAGGTAGATATCGACTACGCCATCCAGCAGTTTCAGTGTCTCCAGGTTCTCGTACCCGGCGCAGTTGTAGACGAGCGGCAGGCGCAATCCCTTGCCGCAGGCGATGACCAGGGCTGCAAGTATCTGGGGCACGAAATGCGTCGGCGTTACCAGGTCCAGGTTGTGGCAGCGTTTCTTTTGCAGGTACATCATCATATCGGCCAGTCGCTCGGGTCCGACGCGATGCCCTAATCCCCCCTGGCTCAATGAGAAATTCTGGCAATACGTACAGCGCGCCTGGCAGTAGCCGAAGAAAATGGTGCCTGCGCCACGCGTGCCGCTGATCGGCGGTTCCTCGCGGCGATGGACATTCCAGGATGCCACGATTGCTTCAGTCCCTGAGCGGCACACGCCGGTTTTGCCCGCGATACGGTTGCAGCGACAATTTTGCGGGCAGATGGTACACTGGCGCAGCACCTCCCAGGCCGTGTCAGCCCGTTCCGCCAGTTCGCCCGTTTCATATAGTTGAAGATAGCCTGGATAGAGCATGGAAGTTATACCTCTAGTGTTAGCAAGCGTTTCGGCGTTTCGATCAGCATGATATCCAATTCTTGCTGGGAGACGCCCGCGTGTCGTAAGCGTGGCACAATATTGCGCAGCAAATGATCCCAGCCCCAACCTCCATAGCGATGAAACTGGATGCGCGTGCAGATATCATGCGCCAGTGTCACCTGTGCCCCGTAACCTTTTTCCAGCAGGCGCAGCAGGCACTCGATGCGCTGGGTATCGCGTGGCTCCTGCGCAAAGCTACGATCAAAATAGGTTTCCGAACCAAATGTGTCGAACGAGAGTACCGCCCCCCGTTCGGCGATACGCGCGTGCCATTGCGGCTCGACCAGCTCGTCGCAATGACTGATGGCGACTCTGGTCAGGTCCGCGCCCTCCTCTTCCAGGATATCCAGGATGCGCAGGTGTTCGTGTCCCCATATCAAGGGATGAACATTGATGCTGGCTCCTGTCTGGCGCTGCACGCGAGCCGCGGCCCGCAGCTGGCGTTCCTCGAATGGATAGATGGGAGAACTGGTTCCTAATTCTCCCATCAGTCCCGCGCGTATCGTTGTGCCATACAAGCCCTCGCTGAGCCAGCGCAGGAAATCATCCGCGATTTCCCCGGTGCTGCGCTCATGCAAGGATTCTGGCAGCAAGGGCTGCCGGTAGTAGCCACATCCCGCTATCACGTGGATGCCGGTACGTTCAGCGATGCGACAAAGCGCCTCCGGGTCGGGCTTAATACCGATGGTGGTCATATCGATGAGACTATTTCCACCTGCATCTTTGTAATAGAGTAGTTCGTGTATGCTTAACTCGGGATCGTCGATCAACAGGTTGGGCCGCGAATCGTATGGGTTGCGCAGCAGCGCGCCCAGATTTTCCAGGGTTGGCTCTTGATCGACCAGGTATGCTCGTTTCGCGGGCGGATCATCCCACAGGCCGCGCAGGTCGATCAGTACATGCTCGTGACCCAGCGTAATGCCGAGCTCGTCGGGAGCAATAGGGCCTAGCACCGTTCTAATGATCGAGTTGTTCCTGGCTTTGTCCGACTGAGACATAACACGAACCCTATTCCGCAAGCACTACTTATCAACTACGACTTCGGCCACTTGAAGCCGCGCTGCGATGGTTTTGGAACGTCCGCTCCTGCCATGGGAGAACTCTTCTTTTCCCTGGATTTTCTGCCGCGCGCGACCTGGCTCGCTTTACGGGCAGGTGGTTTTGCAGTCATCGCGGCTTTAGGCTTTGCGCTCTTTTTAGGAGGTGTTCCAGGTAGCGCTTTTACCCGTTTGCGCGGAACCTCTTCTCGCGCTACCTCAGGTTGTGTCCTTTTCGGCTCGACACGAGAGACCAGGGCGCCCGTTTCCTGTGAGACATCCGTCCAGAATTCCGCGTTCTTGCGCTGGATGCGTCGTGGCCCTTTCAAGACGCGCCCATCGGGAAGGCGTGTCACATGCTGCTCTTCCACCTGCTCCGTGTTGTCTTCATATGGTCGCCGCTGTTCGGCACGATGCCTGGGGGCCTCAGAGGTGTTGAAGGACTCGTAATCGCCTTCATACAGCTCGTCTTCCGGTGTAGCCTCGTTGGCATACCTGCGCGGCTGCCGCGCGTAATGTTCGCGCTGCCCCTGTGGGCGGCTCTGCCAGCGTGGATTGTGAGTATCGTGCCGCGAATCACCATGCTCAGGCCGGTAATTTCGATCATACCTATCGTAACTACGTGGCGAGCGGTCATTACGGTCAAACTCCCTGCGCTGCCGGTTAGCGCCGGGATAGCCTCGTTGCTCGTAGCCCCTGTCATGGTCCCGGTCGCGCGAGTTGGGCCGGTTATCGGAGTACCCGGCATGCTCGCGGTAATCGCGACGCTCGCCGCGTTCTCCCGGCCTGCCTGTCCTGTCCTGGTAACCGCGGCGTTCGCCATAGCGAGGCTCGTCAAAATTGCGCCTGCCAGAGTCGTAGGAGCGAGAACGGGGACCGCGATTGCTTTCGGGAGCGCGGTCATCTTGCCGGTAATTGCCCTGGCGGTTTTCATATGGCCGGCGGCCATTCGTGTTGCGACCATATTGAGCGGGAGAACGATCAAATTGCCGGTCGCGCCGCCCGTAATCGCGGCCCGGTTGCCCGGCATTGTCGTTGTTTCTACTGCGTGGGCGGTAGTCCGCGTGATTGTGTTGTGCCCCAGTCTCCCATCCACGATCTACCGCGCTGCGATTGAGTCGAGGTCGAGCAGGACGAGGAGACCGCTCATCTCCGTACCTGCCTGAGGAATAATTGCGAGAGGACGGTCGCACGTCGTCTCGCCTCTGCTTCTTGAAATCTCTGGTCATGTGTCCTTTCCAAATTGGGCGAATAAAGGATAGAGGTAGGTATACTTTTGCGAGGAGGACGTGTAGACGTGATCTGCTCCCTATCAGCATCCGTCGGTCATTCTGCACCCGCTCCTGATTGTAGCGCACGTCGATACATGAGATTAGATGGCCTGAATGGAAATTGTGCGCCGGGTATAGTATAGCACACCGTTCAGGGTGTGTCTAATAAGCGTGCTTTTGAGCTTTTGATGATTTTTAGCCGGCGGCTTCTGTGGGCAGGGCATGGCTTTTGCCCTGCGGCTCGGCCTCATCGTAGCGTCTCTGTACCATATAGAACTCCGTGAGATCGGCGAGGGTTTCTGCGACGTCAGGGTGATCTGGTCCCGCGTGCTGTTCGGACAGAGCCAGCGCGCGCCGGTAGGTGGCCTCAGCCTCTTCATGCTCGCTACCCAGAACTCGCAGGCAAAATTTGGCCCTCTGCTTCGTTTAACATGTAGAACCCTTCTACGGGTGAGTTGATGGAGGAATCATGGTCAGAAAAGCCGCGGAAGCCACACCGAATAAACTACAGCGGGTGGCGCGCAAGGAGCGAGGCTGGACCCAACAGCAGCTTGCCCAAACGTAGCAGCTACGTATCCGAAACTGGTTACCGATCTTGCTTGCAAAACGTCATCAATTAGAGAACTCCTCGTTGTAAGGCAGGGTTCTAGCGTGCTTTACTGTACAACACACAATCGAAGAAAGGAACATGCTATGCTCACTGTTCGAGATGCCCTCAATCGGGCCTACAATCTGCTTGGTGTTGGTGTTGTCGCCATCAGTTCTCTGGCGTTTTTCTCCGATCTGCCATCGGAAATCGATCAGCTTTCCCATATCGTGGACGAGGTTCTGCTGGGAGTGCTGGCGCTGGTGGCCTTTGTCTGGTACCTGATCGGGCGCAACAAATATACGCGCACGGTCATACCCATTGTCTTCGCCGTTGTCGCTCTGGCAATCAAAGTCCTGGGTCTGGTGCTGGAAATCAAAGATCCCGAAGACCGCGGGGATGAGTATGGCGCGCTCGTTCTCTTTGTCGTCCTCATCATCGTGCTGGTCTGGCAATACATCGCCGCCCGCCGCCTGGCAGCACAGACCCAGGGGACGGAACAGGTTCCGCAGGCCGCCCAGGCCGATTGATCCTATGCCAGGAGAAGAAGGAAAGGGATCTCTATCAAAAGCGGCGATAGCTAGCAAAATAGGTAGAGAAATAACTAATGTCACAGCATATTCAGGATGTGCCTCAGCATAACCAGCGCGCGCAAATCAGCGATGCGACGGCGGCGATTCAGGAGAGGCAGCTTCACCTCAACCAGAATATCACGCCTGGGGAAATGTAATATCAAATCTGGCCGGAGAATGATCAAGGCGGGAGATGCAGGAGGGCCAGTGAAAGGCAACTCTGACAGAGTTCGAGGGCTGTTATCCCTCAGATTTTTGCACATGCAAGCTGGCGGGCGAATATGTGAGGCACACCCTATCTCATCACTGCGTTGGCGTTGGGGGCGGCGTGGGAACCGCCCCCTCATGTAATGGCACGCCGGTGTAGTTCAGCGTCCCGCTGCCATACATCGCGAGCAGTTCTTGCGGCAACTCATCCGGCAGCAATGGCCGTAGCATGATCTGATAGTAGAGTCCGTTTTCCAGAAAATCTCCCTCTTGCTGGCCATTAAGGAGCCTGGAAATTGCCTCGCTCTGCTGCGCGCTTAGCAGTATGGCGCTGTGAGGCACTGTATAGATCAGACACCCCGTATCGGCGTTGGGACTGGTAATATCTTGCGGAATGAGGCCGCATTCAAATGTAGCTGCCTGGTACAGCGTAAAATCATTCATTGACCAGGTAGGAATATTCTGTGACAGGTTTGGGCTGAAGTCCTGGTGAACAAGCAGCGCCGTATCCGGGCTGGTGTAGGGATGCAGCGGCCCCTGCACGGCATTTTGAATACTGGTAATCGCACTACCCAGGCTCTTATAATCCGCCAGGGCCTGGGCGCTCTCACTCTCCGGCAGATTTCCGAATGGGCCATAGATATATTGATATTGCTTCCCATTGACAGACAATAGAAGCACAGTCGCGTTCTGATCAGGTACATCGTAAAACGTCTGCTGGCTCAATTTAAGCAAGTTATCGCTATCCACCACCGTATTCAGTAATTGTTGCAGCGATGTAGCCTCCATCCTGCCCTCCTGCATCTGCAAGCCGGGGCCAAGAATGAACATACCATCGCCATAGATGCTGATATCAGGACTCATCTCAAGCGATCCAAGATTACCCCCCCCGTAAAATGTGCGAATAAGCACGTCCTGAGAGCTGGTGCTATACGTAATGGTTCCATTGCTGGTCGATAAAGAGGCTTTCTGGCTTGTACCGCTTGACGACGAGGAGCCTCCCAGGTTGCAAGCTGCAAAAAGCATCATCAATATGCAAGCGAGGACAAGAAAGCAACCAGGCCTGGCAAAAGTAAAATATCTGGAACGAGACCAGGAAGCAGGAATGCCAGGTATTGCGCCCTGCCGGGCATCATTGTGAAATCGCGTGAAATCGAGGGGACCCATCAAAGAACTCCTACAATAGATTTTCTGCTAAATCTATTGTAGCAGGTGAACGGCGGAATGTCTTGTGGAGAGAGCTTTTCGAAACTGCAATGAAAAAAGAGGGTTGGTATGCCAGTCTACGGCATACCAACCCTCTTCTCACCATTTCGTACAATCCAACCGATTGATCACACCATCGTTGCTATGACGCCCTCTGGCTCAGGAGCGGTATTCTCCATGCCCTCGGCAACGTCGCTGGCGACGTTCTTCTTGCCTTTCAGCGCAATCTCCTTGATGAAGAAGACTGAGATGAGGCCGAGGATCATGATGACCAGGCTCAGCACAAAGACATTATGAATGCCCTGCGCCAGGCCGATTCTCACTGCCTCGATTACCTGGTTGAGCAGTGCCACCGCCTGCGGACCGCTCTTAGCCGCCGCGGACTGCATCTGCGCCAGTGCATCCGGCGACAGCAAGATCTGCGGGTTGTTGAACGCGGCCAGGAATTTTGCCGGGACAGCCTGCTTGACTGCCGCGGGCAGCGCGTTCTGGAACGCGGGCAGGTAGGCAGAGGTCATGACCGAACCCATGGCGGCGAGACCAATCGTGCCACCGATCTGCCGGAAGAAGACCAGCGCCGAGGTCGCCTGGCCAATCTTCTTCGGCAGGGCATTCTGCACAATCAACGTGTACAGCGCCATACCGAAGCCCATGCCGAAACCGAGTACCAGCATGGCGACCAGTACGTCCGTGTTCGTCGAATGCACATCCAGGCGTACCATCATATACGTGCCGATGACGCTCACCGCCATACCGAAGATCGCGATCCACTTGTATTTGCCCAGGCGCGAAACGAGCTGGCCGGAGATGATGCTGCCTACAATTGAGGTCAGCATCAAGGGCGTCAGGATCAGGCCGCTGCTGGTGGCGGAGCTACCAACCACGCCCTGCACGAAGAGCGGGATGAAGAAGATGCTGCCGAACAGTCCCATCCCAAAGATGATCGTTACCACGGTTGAGACGCTGAAGATGCTGTTTTTGAACAGGCTTGGCTCGATAATCGGCTGCCCGCCGCGTCTCTCCAGCCATGCCTGGTAGACGACGAAGATGGTCAGGACAATCGCCGAACCCGCGAACAGGCCGATAATCTGCGGCGAGAGCCAGTCGTATTGCGTTCCCGCCCACGTGAAGCTGAGCAGCAGCGGAACTGTTCCCAGTACGAGCAGAGCCGCACCCGTGTAATCAATCGAGATCTGCTTCGCTTTGCCACGCAGCGTGGGCATCAGGAAGATCAGCACCAGTAGAGCTACCAGGCCGATGGGCAGGTTGACGTAGAAGACCCAGCGCCAGGTCGAGTTCTGCGTGATCCAGCCACCAAGCGTCGGGCCGACAATTGCCGACAGTCCCCAGACGCCGCCGGTTACGCCCTGCCATTTGCCGCGCTCGCGGGGAGTGAACAGGTCGCCGACAATGGCGATGGCAATCGGCATCAGAGCGCCCGCGCCGATACCCTGGAAGGCACGGAACGCAATCAACTCGTTCATCGATTGGGAAGCGCCCGAAAGCGCTGAACCGATCAGGAAGATGACGACGCCAAACAGGAAAATGGGTTTGCGACCAATCAGATCAGAGAGTTTACCATAGATCGGTACGACGACAGTTGAAGTAAGCAGGTAAGCCGTTGAAACCCAGGTATAACGATCAAAGCCTTGCAAATCAGCGATGACTCGCGGCATAGCCGTGGAGACAATCGTCTGATCCAGCGAGGCGAGCAGCATGACCATCAGCACACCTAGCATGGTCAGCAGCGTATCGCGCCTGGAAAAGAGTGGCGCCTCATATTCTTCTACTTGCTTTGCGCTATTTGATGTCAGAGCCAGGGCATCAGATTGCGCTGATGAATTTTTCATGAGTAAGTAATCTCCTTAGACAGTAATTCCTTTAAAGTAGATGCGAGCAAGGTGTTTGGCCAGTTCATTGGCCGGGATATGCTCCTCATTCAATAAGCGTGAATAACTTCTTGGCGACATGAAACTGAAGAATGTGCTGAGCATAACAGCCGTTGGGATCGAGCTATCAAACTCGCCCGCAGCCTTCCCCTCTTCAAACAACGTGGTCATATCAGCACCGATTTCCTCCCATAAATCGCGCACGCAGGCTTTCCTCTCTAGAATATTCTGTTTGAGTTCGGCAAAGTTGGTGATCGAGTAGAACAACTGCATGCGCCTTGTGAAGAGGCTGCCATATAATTGTTCAAGGATAACTTCAGCCTTTGCGCGAGGCGTCAAAGAGGATGAGGCAAGCGTCGTTTTGATCAATTGCAGCAGCCTTTCCATATCGCGCTGAAAGATCGCGACGACCAGGTCCTCTTTGCTGGGAAAGTGCAGGTACACTGTTCCCTTGGCGATCCCCACGCGGGCCGCGATTTCATCTATGGACGTTTCATAATAGCCTTTTTCCATCAATACTTTTTCCGCCTCCTGAAGAATAAGCTCCTCGCGTTCCTGGCGTTGCTTCTCTTTGAGCGAGCGATGTGCGGTAACGGGTTGCATCATTGCGCCTCCGTAATCTTCTATCTTTGACCGAGACGATATTTTCTGACAATAATAACAAAGTTTGAACGACAAGTATTCCATTTGACTTGATAGTCATAATTTTACGTGAAAGTCAGAGAATTGTCAAGAGAGAAGAAGCTGATGATTCCCATAAGCCTCCAGAACGAAAATATACGGAGGATTGTCATTCACGCGATCTGATCAGAAACTGATGATTCCCCATAAGCCTCCACGACGAGGTGAGTTCGCGCCGGCTCGGGAGCGTGCCAGAGATTCTTCGCTGCGCTCAGCATGACAGGCCCGGAGACAGCCAGCTGTCTCCGGGCCTGTCATGCTGAGCGCAGCGAAGAATCTCCCGACCACCCTTCACTCATCTGAGACATCTTATCTGAGCCGACGGACTTATGGGTTAATCACCGGTGAAAAATGATTTTGAGGCCGCTCATACACGAGCGGCTTCCTTTTTGGCCCCCGCAATCCTTGCCCACCCCTCCCTGGCGTTAGTCACTTCAGGCTTCCAGTCGCTTACCTCTTTAAAGCGGCGATTTGAGATGCGCAGGCTGCGACACATCATGTCATATATGACGCCCAGCATCATTCGCATGATCGGGGCGGGAATATGTAGCAGGCGTTTGCGTCCCACGGCCTGGGCCATCAATGTGAGAACCTCGCTGCGTGTAAGCGGTTCATCGTCGACGATATCGTAAACATCTGAAGGAACGGATGGCTCGAGGGCTGCGACGATGGCCCTGCCGGCATCCGGCACCCATATTTGTGACAGGTAGCCATCGCTGCTTCCTGGAAATGTCGCGATCCCTTTGCGGGCATAGTTGATCTGTTCCAGTGTTGTCGGCGATTCAAGACCATAGAATCCTCCCATGCGCAAAGAGATGCCGCGACGTCCTTCTCCGGCGAACCGTGCGACGGCGGCTTCGGCATCGAGCGTAGAACGCAGTGTGGGAGTTGGCCGCACAGGCGATGTTTCGGCGTCGATCCATCTATCACCACTATCTGGATAGACGGAAGCAAAACTGGGATAGATGAAGGTATGCACTCCGCCCACCGCAAGCGCCGCCTCGACCAGATTATTTGTTCCCTCGCGCCGGATGCGATCATTTTCTTGCCAGGCCGATAGCTTACCCATCTGCATAGTTGGAGGAATCCTGGTCGCCAGGTGCAATATGGCGTCACAACCGGCCACAGCGTGTTTCAATGACTCCACATCGAACAGATCGGCGCTTACCGGCTCTGCCCCCATCCGTTCCAGTACCCTCCTATTCTCCTGCGAGCGGCTCAAGGCCTGCACATGGTGTCCTCTGGCAATCAATAGAGGTACGACGGCATTCCCAAGTACGCGTGTAGCTCCGGTAACAAAGATCTTCATGGTTTTTTCCTTTCTAAACAATGTTCTTTATTGCTGTCTTTTATCGTTACAGGAAGAAGCTCTTCTTGTTCATCGAGCTTCGGAAAGGAGACGAGTGTACTTTCGTAAATGTGACACTTTTCTGATGATTACCTGGAAGTCCGTTAGCTCAGATGCAGCGATCCGGCTGAGTGAAGCGAAGAATCCCCTCCCCAGCATGTCATGCTGAGTGAAGCGAAGAATCCCCTCCCCGGCATGTCATGCTGAGCGAAGCGAAGAATCCCTCGCGAACTTGTGAAGAATCACCAGGCCCCTTTCCTTTGACCATAAGCTATTTAAGGGCTACAATAGGTATGGAGTTCTAATGAGGAAGAGAACTATGGAAAACTTTGAAACATACCGGCCCCTGCTGTTCTCGATTGCTTATCGTATGACGGGCAGCGCGAGCGAGGCCGAGGATATCGTTCAGGAAGCATATTTGCGTTACCACAATGCGGCAGCGAGCGAGGTACGCTCCTTGAAGTCATTCCTCATCACCATCGTTGTTCATCTGTGCCTGGATTATCTCAAATCGGCGCGTGTTGAGCGCGAGCAGTACATCGGTCAATGGTTGCCCGAACCGGTGCTGACGAAGGACAACGACCTGGCGCCGTTGGCAAAAGTCGAGCAGTACGAATCTATTTCACTGGCATTTCTGGTAATGCTGGAGACGCTCACTCCGCCTGAGCGAGCCGTCTTTTTGCTGCACGAGGTCTTTGATTACTCGTTCCAGGAGATTGCGGAGATCATCAATAAGAGTCCGGCCAATTGTCGCCAGATCTTTCACCGCGCCAGCGAGCATCTTGCTGAGCGGCAACATCGCTTCAATCCCTCACCTGAAACGCATCGCCGGCTGATAGATCGATTTCTTGCCGCCTGTCGATCAGGCAATATCTCGGCCCTCACCGAGTTGTTGGCCAGGGATGTCACGGCCTGGGCCGATGGAGGGGGCAAAGTGCAGACGGTTCCACGCCCCATCTTCGGCCAGCGGTCTGTCGCGCGCTTCTATATTGCCATCACGCCCAAACTCTCCCCCGACATCACTACTACTATCGATGAGATCAATGGCGCTCCGGCGCTGCTGGGCTGGATGGGGTCGAATCTGGAATGGGTCTTGACGCTCGATGTTGTGGATGAGCATATACAGGGCTTGCGCCTGGTTATGAATCCCGATAAGCTCGCTTTTATCCGGCGACAACTGGAGGAGCGGCGACGCTAACCCAATGCGTCTACCACCTCATCATCCAGCTTCGTGAGGTCTTCGAAATTGCGGTTGTACAGGCGCGCGTAGAGGCCATCCTGGGCCAGTAGTTCTTGATGCGTGCCTCGTTCGACGATGCGGCCCTCGTTCAGCACCAGAATCTGGTCGGCGCGTTCGACGGTCGTGAGACGGTGGGCGACGACAATGGTGGTGCGTCCCTGCATCAGGCGGTTGAGCGCGTCCTGAACCAGGGCCTCGGATTCGTTATCCAGCGAGGCGGTCGCTTCATCGAGTAAGAGGATGCGCGGGTTGTGCAGCAGGGCACGAGCGATGGCAATGCGCTGTCTCTGGCCTGCCGAGAGCTTGACACCCCGCTCGCCTACCTTCGTTTGCATACCTTCGGGCAAATTTTCGATGAAGCCCATGGCATTAGCTGCCCTGGCTGCCGCGCGAATCTCCTCATCCGTAGCGTCGAGGCGGCCATAACGAATATTCTCGGCAATCGAATCGCCGAAAAGTACCGGTTCCTGGGGTACGATGGCGATCTGCTCGCGCAAAGAGCGTACCAGCACCGAGCGAATATCATAGCCATCTATACGAATTGTCCCATGTTGTATCTCATATAGCCGTAATATGAGTGCCAATGTGGTTGTCTTGCCCGCGCCGCTTGGCCCGACCAGGGCAACGACCTGTCCTGGCTTTGCTTCGAACGTGACATCATGTAGTATCTCGACAGGGGTTGATGTCGTATGGTCTTGCCCATCCGAATTGCCGGCGGAATTCAAGAGTAGGGGATAGGCAAAGGATACCTTTTCAAAGGTAATATGGCCGCTGGCAGGGGGCAGGGGAGACGCGGAAGCGTCATCGATGGCAAGTTCCACCGGCTCATCCAACAGGGCGAAGACGCGCTCCGAGGCTCCGATTGCTGCCTGAATCTGAGCATAGAGGCCGCTCAGTGATAGTAGCGGCCCAACCAGCATGAACAGGTAGAACAGGAATGCGATAAGGTCGCCGATGGTCAGGTGCCCGGCCAGCACTTCGCGCCCGCCCACCCACAGGACAATGGCCAGCGCGACAAAGCCGATGAACTGGTTGATCGGTCCGAGCAGAGATTGAGCCACGGCACGACTCAGGGCCTTGCGTAAGGACTGCCCCATGCGCGTGTTGAATCGCTGTTCCTCGTAATCCTCGCGCGCGAACGCTTTGACGACACGCTGCGCGGAAAGCGCCTCTTCCAGCACTATTCCGGCATCGCCCAGGCCCTCCTGCACGCCCCGCGTCGTCGTGCGGATACGTCGTCCCAGAACGGACAGAGCGAGACCGGTCAGAGGCCCAACCACCAGGATTACCAGGCTGATGCGCCAGTTGATGAGTATGACAATAATGACGCTGCCAATAAGTGTTACCACCTGCGAAACAATTGGCAGGATATTGTTGGTTAGCGAAGTTTGCAGAACCGTCACATCGTTCGTGACCCGGCTCATCAATTCTCCTGTGCGCCTGTGATCAAAGAAGCTCATCGGCAGGCGCTGTAAATGCTTGAATAGTTTTGTACGCAAGTCGAATGAGAGCCGCTCTCCCAGTGAGGTAATGAGGTAGCTCTGCACTGCTTCCAACAACGATTGTACGAGAAAAACTCCCAGCAGCACCACGACCACTATGTTCAACAGTTGCTCGTTATGCTGTACCAGGATAGAATTCAGCAGCGTGCGAATGACGAGTGGAAAGAGCAATCCCAGGCCGGTCGTTATCACCAGCAGGAACGAGGCCGCGATTAATGCCCACCGGTACGGCCTCAAGAGGGACAGGATGCGGCGCAACGGAATGTTGATTCTGGTTCTGGTCTTGCGCGAGGGAAACGACGTGTTGGAAAGAGGGGCAGGCTCTTCCTGCCGCTCTCGGATTGCTTCGGCCACGGCTGGTCCTTTCGTTATGATGGCCTCTATCTAATAAGAAAAGTACTGCTTTCTTTCTTACGATGCAAGGCCCGCCAGGGTTGCTAAAACTGGAGATTGACAAGAGGTCCAGAATCGTTTCTGTGTTTTAAGGGCGCTTGAACTCTACGGCACCACAAATTTAGATTTTGGGGATACACTTATCATTGCCTCAATGGAGCAGGAGCATTCACAAATTCTTTACTCGTATGATACTGGGTTTGATCGTATCAAGGGAGTCACACGGCAGGAACCCTAATCGTCGCATCCGTCCTCGCCACAACAGCACGCCTCCCCCGTCCGAGCTTCATGCAGCGCCTCGCGTCCCTCGCGCACGATGAAGTAGACCAGGACAAGCGCGGCGAGCGAATCGGCCCACCATAGGCCGAAGAGGGCGTTGAGCAGCAGACCGGCCAGCAGCGTGAAGGACATGTAGGCACAGGTGATGCTGCACATGGCATCGCCTTTGAGAGCGGGACTGTGAATATGCTTTGCCACGCGCAATTTTCCCTGCCAGAGCAATGGCATGATGATGGCGGCTGCGATGGCCAGGCCGGTACCCCACCAGGAGACCTGGGGCCGGCTTTGCGTGAATAGCGCGAATGCGCTGCTGGCGACAATATAAAGGCCGAGTCCGAAGAGGCTAAAGGCAGTGATCCAGGCGGCACGGCGCTCTGCATGTTCGATGGCTTCGGTCGAGCCGCCGCGCTGCTCAACCAGCAGGCGCCATAACAGGACGCTACCAGCGATGAGTTCGATGATGCTATCGAGGCCAAACCCTTCCAGGGAGACGCTATGTGCTAGAAAACCTGCCGTGATGGCGATGCCGGCCTCGATAACCATCCAGGAAAGGGAGATCAATTCGATCCAGGTGCCGAGTCGCACCTGGTGGGCGCGTCCTTGAGCTTGTAATTGCGTGTTATCGGAAGCTGCTCGCGCCTGCTGGGCCATTACGAAGCCTCACTCTGTTGCCGGAGAGGCTGCGCGGGTACGCTCTGCTGTGGCTCTGAATCATGTGAGTGACCATTGCACCTGTCTTTTGCCGCCTCCATGTGGCAATACAGTCCATCCATTTCGCAGCATTTCCCCTTGTGATCGTCGCACTCGAACTGAATCGTGGTATGCGTGATGTGATATTTTTCGCTCAGCATGTTGTTCAGGGATTGCAGGATGGGGGCGCTACCGCTGGGCGGCAAATCCTTGATGAGGGCATGGCACGAGAGCGCGTTCATATTGTTGGTAATGCTCCACACATGCAGATCATGCACATCCTTCACGCCATCGATATTCACCATGTCATCGACCAGGTCCGGCATGGAGATATTCTTCGGAACAGACTCCATCAGGATATCGATGGTTTCGCGTAGGATGTGCCATGCTCCGATGCCAATCAACGCGGCGATGCCGACTGACAGGATAGGGTCAACAATCGTCCAGCCGGTCAGCAGAATGATGATACCGGCCACGATGACGCCTGCTGAAGCGCCAACATCGCCAAAGACGTGCAAGGCGGCGGCGCGTGCGTTGAGGTTATCGCTCTCTTTACGCAGGCCGAAGCCAATGAAGAGATTGACGGCGATACCAAGGCCGGCCGCCAGAAACATAATCAAGGGTTGGACAGGTTCGGGGTGCTGGAAGCGTTGAATGGCCTCCCATAGAATGACCAGCGCAATGATGATCAATGTCATGGCGTTGACGAAAGCGGCGAGAATACCTACGCGGTGGTAGCCGAATGTTTTGCGGGCGTTGGCGGGTCGTTCCGCCTGTACCGTGGCAAACCATGCCAGGCCAAGCGCGAAGATGTCGGTAACAACATGCCCGGCATCTGAGAGCAGGGCCAGCGAGTTCGCGAAAAAGCCACCGGTCAGTTCTGCCACCAGTATCAGCATGGTCAGGAAAAAGGCTACACGCAGTGTCTGTTTTGCCATGCCATGCGAGTGATCGTGAGTGTGAGTATGGTTATGTCCGGCATGTGCATTCATAGTGCTCATACCATCACCACCGCTTCTCTTTTCACGCTGCCGCCCGCCGCCGCTTCAGTTGAGTGGGATAGGCCCAATTCGAGCAACTGGCGAATATGATCATCGACCAGCCGGTAATAGACCACGCGGCCAACTTTGCGCATAGCGACAATATGGTGGCTGCGCAAGACGCGCAGTTGATGCGAGATGGTGGTGTCGTCGCGACCAAGCCCCGTAGCGAGGTCGCAGACGCACAGTTCGCCGGTAGGCGAGTTCAACAGGGCATAGACCACCTGCAGGCGTGTGGGATCGCTCAGTACCGCAAAGAGGGACGCGACCCGCGTAGCGGTATCGGTTTGCAGCAGATTGCGCCGCACTGTCACGACATGTTCAGGATGTATGCAACGGTCCTGGCACACGTCTTCACGTTCATTATCAGAAGGTGAAACCTCAATTGGAAGCTCTAAAGGCCGGGATGCCATATTTCCTTATCCATCCATTCTATGAATACCTGTACATCCATGCAGCTATTCTGCTAGTAATATAGCATTTTGGCGGCAGTTTTGCAAGGATGAAGTGATGACAGATGTGGTATGCTGGTGAAAGACTGAGAAAAGATGTTCGCATGTAGAAAGGATAGTAGCCAGGAATGTCCGATCAAGATACCCGGCTTGACGACCCTATGTCTCGCCGTACAATGATGAAAGGATTGGCAGCATTAGCCTTGACAATAATCGGAGCAGGATGCGCTTCATCTGGCTCTTCATCAACTATTACTCCCACACCAACTGCTACTCCCCTACGTCCAGGAAGCATCATTTACACCTATAAGGGTCATTCGGATCAGGTCTTGACCGTGGCATGGTCGCCTGCTGGCAATCGCATTGCATCTGGCTCGCGTGATAAGACTGTGCAGGTCTGGGATGCATTTAGCAGCAAGCACGCTCAAGTCTATCGCGGGCATACGAATGCTGTGGCATCGGTGGCATGGTCCCCTGATAGTAAGTACATTGCCTCCGCTTCCTGGGACAGAACTGTGCAGGTCTGGAACGCCTCCACGGGAGAACCTTTCTTTACTTATTGCGGACATAGCGCGCAGGTAATGTCTGTGGTATGGTCTTCTGATGGGAAATACGTTGCATCAGGTTCGACAGATAAAAGCGTGCAGGTCTGGAATGCCTTGACCGGTTCTGTCCTGTTTCCCTATCATGGACATACCGGGGGAGTGACAGTAGTAGCATGGTCACCCGATGGGAAATATATCGCGTCAGGTTCGACAGATAAAAGCGTGCAAATTTGGGATGCGGCCACCGGCAAGCGCGTCTTTACTTATCATGGACACACAGATGAGATAACCGCGATTAGCTGGTCACCCGATAGCAGGTACATTGCCTCAGGCTCGGTGGATAAAAGCGTGCAAACCTGGGATGTCTCCACAGGGAGGGTTCTCTATACCTATCGTGGGTATAATGTAGAGCAGGCGCGCAGCAATCCCACAAAAGGCGTCTTACCGGATCTCATTTATGCTGTGGCCTGGTCGCACAACGGCAAGCGCATTGCGGCGGTCACCCAGGTCTATTGCGGTGACGACTGTGGAGTGCTTTTGACCTGGGATGCGCTCACCGAAGCTCATTTTACTTTTTACCCCACCGCGCCGATGTACGCCCTGGCATGGTCGCCCGATGACCGGTATTTCGTGACGGCCGTTTCTCCTGGAGGCGATGTTTCGGGAGGAATGCCGGTTGTACAGATATTGCAAGTGTAGCCTGATTTAGAAGATACGATTGCATCGATACCATTGCTGGTGGTACACTAAGGCGTGTCTATTTCAACTCAACTGGCGACTACAAACAATACCTGGTGGCGGCAACTACGCCTGCGCCTGACTATACTCTATCTGATCGTTGCCTGTTTTCTGCTCGTATTAAGCGCGATAGGGCATGCGCGCATATTGAGCCAGAATGGAGAGACCTTTGGCGGGTTTTTCTGGGGCATCGATACAGATGGGCAGGTGGATATTGTCTCAGTGCCCGCGCAGCTTCCCCCTCTAGATGCTTCGCCCGCTTCCCTTACCGGCAGCGATCACCTCGTAGGGGTCAATGGCAAGAATATTTCTGCCCTATCTAATGTCTACGCGCACGCTCATCCAGGTCAGTCGATCACGTATACAGTCGAGCAGAATGGCAAACGGATTCAGTTTACGAGACCGGCTGTGACGTTTACCTGGCAGATGTGGCTTCAGAATTATGGCCTGGCGCTTTTTGCCGGTATCAGCTGGCTCGTGGTGGGCGGTATCCTTCTAGCTACAGCGAAGGAATGGACAGGAGCGGTCGAGGGCATCACACTGCTGCCGCCTGCCATGCTCTTCTTGCTCTACAGCCATTGGGGCAACGTGCAGCATGCATATGCGCCCGATGCCATTTTCCAGCTACTATGGGCTCCATCGTTTGCTCTGCTGGGTGCGGCATTCATCCATCTGAGCCTGACATACCGGCCGGAGGCTTTGAGTAGCCACCGCAGGCCTGACCTCAAAATCGATGGCTTTCCCTATCTGCCATTGATAGCCCTGGTTGCTTACGATCTCGGTACCTATTTCATCAGGGGCAGTGTACCGGCACGCATTCAATTCACCATCACGCTCGGCTACGCGGTGCTTGGCGGCGTTTTGAGCCTCATCATTGGAATCTGGTCCTTGCTGCGTATCAGTCATTTGTTGCCGGGAACAAGCATTCCAGAAAATATTCGTCGCCGCCTTGGTGATCTATTGACATTGTGGATCGGTGGTGTCGGATTGGGCTTCTGCCTGGGCATCCTGCCGATTCTGCTGACTGGCAGGCCCTTGTTGCCCCTGGAAATCTTTTACGTGCTGGCTACCGTCTATCCCTTGCTCCTGTGGTACGCCATACGCTCATTGCGTTTGATCGAACGCCTGGAAATGACGCTTGCGCAGCGCGAGCAGGCGCTGCGCGAGCAACAGAAAACAGAGGTCGAATTGCGTCGCGCCAACATGGAACTGCAACGGGCCACCTCATTGCTGCTGCATGCCGACGCGCACCTGCGCTCATTGCTCTCCCAACGCATTCACGATCAACCCAAGCAGCAGGCTCTGCGCATCCGCTCGCTGTTAGGACACTGGCAGCACAAATTGAAGGTGGAAGCCGAGCGTGATCCCTATGTGAAGAACCTGGTGCAGCCTGTCATCGAAGCGCTGGGAAAGGTGCGCAAGATTAGCGAGGAGCTGGAAGGCGATCTGCGAGGATTGCAATTGCTGGTAGAAGATGCGTACCAGCGCCGCAGCCTGGGCTTAAAACTGCATCTTGAGAAGTTGATTCGCGAAGACCTGCCCTCGCTGCATCCCGAATCGCAATTGAAAGTCCAGTCTGATCTATGGGCATTGGACGAGTTGAACCCGGACTTTGAGCAGACCGCCGAGGGAGAAAAGATCGTCGAGGCTATCTCGTATACGGTGACGCAGGCACTGCTCAACGTCTATAACCACGCCGGGGCAAGTTACGCGACCGTGCGCACAGTACGCTCTCAGGATGCTCTTGAAGTCTATATTATCGATGATGGGCGCGGCTTCGAGACGAGCGCGATTTCCCCTGAGAAAACGAGCCTGTTCAAGGCGCAGCTAAAAGCGCGCGAGGCAGGTGGCACGCTTATTATTCGCTCCATTCCTCGCCCGCAGGCGCAGCACGGCACGACGGTGATCCTGCGTTTGCCTTTGAAAGAGGCTCAGCGCCCGAAGCATTCCGGGCCTTTGTCGCCTTCGATGGTAGAAGAGTTGTGAGATTATTCCGGTCGCAACCCTGCATACGCCTCGTATGCGTGAGCCAGCAGCACGCGCCTGCCAGGATCGCTCGGTGCGCCATCGATGGCGAAGAAGTTATAGAGTTCGCTGACCAGGTTCTCAAGCGGCCCCATGTTTGGTTTTCCCTTGTTGTTGAGAAAGCCCATACGCAGCGCGATTTCGTCATTGCTCAGGCCCATCGCAATGAGTGAGGCACACTCTTCCTGGCGCGGCGTCAGGCGCTGGCCGCGGAGCTTCTTCAGCAAGTAATTCAGCACTTCTGGATCGACGAACGTCTCGTGACGGCGCACAATAATAGTAGCTATATGCTCGAGATAGCCAGGCTCCATGTTGCTGAAAAGCGCGTAGCCATGCAGGCCCTGCTGTTTGCCGCCCGCGCGTTTCGGTATGCCGCGCCTGGTATATTCACGCCGGAAAACCTCAGCCGCCAGCGTCCAGCTGGGGTCCTGGGTGTAGATGACGACGCGCAACCCGGGGGCAATTTCGAGCAGAGCTCGCCCCAATTCCACGCCGTTCTCATTGCCGAGTCGCAGATCGGAGAGCACGAGCCAGTCCGTCAGCGCCGGATCGCCGGAATTTTCCTTGCCGGCAGTCTCTACCACTTCCATGGCGCCGGCAGCGTTGCCCGCCTGGGCATACAGGCATAATTGTGGCGTCTCTTCCACAAAATCGCACACCCCACGCCGTTTGACGGGCGTATCATCAATAACTATGACAGGAATAGCCTTGTCTTGCATCATTGGTAGTATATCACGGCCCTCCTAACCCGCCACAGCTATCACGAGAATGCCCGCGAAAATAAAAGCGGCTCCGATCACACGTATCACGCCAAACTCTTCTCCCAGCAAGCGCCATCCTAGAAAAGCTCCAATGACCACACTGACCTCGCGAATAGACCCGGCATAGCTGACCTGCGAAATAGAGTACGCCACAAGTACGAGCATATAGCTCAAGAGGCTCAGAATGCCAACCAGGATGATACGCGGCCAGTTTGCCCGCCATTCCGCGATAACGGCCGGACCCCCATAACGCACGATCACAGTCGGGGCAATAAGAAGACTTGTGAGTCCCATAACCAGCACCGTATAGGGCAGCGGCGCAACCTGCTGGACTGCCGCTCCATCGATGGCCGAATAGATGGAGATACAGCAGGCAACGCCAAGCGCAAGGATGAGCGCGCTGCTGCTCAACGCTGATCGCTTTCGCAATGTACGTAATGTCCACCACGATTTACCGCCCACAATGACCAGGCCGCATACCAGGATGCCTATGCCGATCAGGCCATAGAGGCGCGGTCGCTCGCCAAGAAACAGGACGGCCCAGACGGTCAGCAATGCCGGTGCGGTACCACGGGCCATGGGGTAGACAAGCGAAAAATCGCCGTTCGCATAGGCGCGTATCAGCACGATAAAGTAGGCAGACTCAAAAATGGAGCTGAAGATAACATAGGGCCATATGCGCAAGGGAAACGATGCAACCTGCGCAAGCAAGGGTGCGAAACAGATCGCTCCAACCAACAGCGCGCACGCGGTGAAAATCTGCTTTTCCCTGGCACGCTTGACAAACAGATTCCACGTCGCGTGCAATACAGCTGCTATGAGCAATAGACCTAATGCTGCTGGAGGCATAAATTTTCCCGTTCCATGTTTTAGTAGGAACCATCGTTAGTCATCAGTAACTACTTTAACATCATCAGGGGTCATTGGGGAATAGGTTCTCTTCTAGCATTTGCCCTTTCCAACGTGGTACAGTAAGAAGAGACATACATTCAAACAAACTAGCAAGGAGCATATCGTGGCCGGAAAATTCAATCGTGGCAACCAGAATCGTAGGAAAGCCCCTATCCTTGGGCAAAGCCACAGCCTCTCTGACCTCGAAGGGCAGATGATCCAGCAGATGATTCGCGAGCAGCAGAACTCGGCGCGCGAACTATATATTCCGCAGGAAGACCTGGCGCAGGAAGCTACTACACATATGACACCCGAAGCCGAACAGGTGATCGCGGATAGCCGCGTGCGTATCATCTTGCAGATGTTTAATCGCGATTATCTCTATGGCCAGGGGCGGTTCGATGAATACCAGGGCGGACTGCTGCTGAAATGGGGCGATGGTTATTCGCGCAAACACATCTGGGTCAGCGTAGAGGATGGTAACCTGCTCTTCGAGACCAGCCACGCTCGCAAATGCAACAAACCCTATTGCACAGGCACCCACCACGTGCTGACGCGCGACCTCTATACCAATATCGATATCGTTAACGAAGAACTGGGTGACCTCTTCCGCAGGCCGGTTCACGAGTCGCCGGAAGATTAGGATCGGACAGGTATGACAACGCATATTCTCGCGCTGGAAAAAGACCTTTTCTTCGCCGTGAAGATGCGCGATACGTTGCGCCATCACGACATGGAAGTAAAGACCGTGCGCTCGCTGGCCGCTTTCGAGCAGGGACTGGCGGCGGGCGGAGATGAAAAGCCCGCGCTGGTGATCGTGAATATCGCTACCCAGGGCGTTGACTGGGAAACTGCTATTCGGCAGGCGCGCGCTTCCGGTTATCCCGTACTTGCTTTCGGTTCGCATATGGATTTAGAGGCACGCGCGAAAGCTCTCCAGGCAGGAGCCGGACGTGTCGTAGCAAATTCTAAATTTAGCAGCGATATGCCGGGATTGGTACAGCGTATGATTAACGAACCGGCTGCATCATCCCTTGATGACGCGGAAGATACGGCATAGCGTCAATGACTCAGCATGCCTCGCATCAAACGATAGCCCCAGGGAATGAGCAAGAGTCCTTGCCCGGGTAAGTGCTTTTGATAGCGGATAGTTTGATGCCGGTAGGTCCAACGATTGCGAAGAAAATCTTTGTGAGAACGAAGTGAGGGATGCGGTACAGGCCGCATTTGATGGTAACGCGGGCGATATGCAATGCGTCTGCTCATTTAGTCTCCTTATGATTGACGGAACAATCGACAAGACAAAAAGAGGTCTTCCCTACTGTATATTACGTAGGAAAGACCAAATTATTCTCGTGCATGCATATATCGATGCAGCAGTTCAGCATGTTGTGATGTATTAGTGACCGCAGGCGCAGCCGCGTGCCTCACCGCCGCCATCAGCAGTTCTGAAGGAATGCCCACATCCGCAGCTGGAGACAGCATTGGGATTATTGACGGTAAAGCCGGCGCCCATCAAGCTGTCAACATAGTCAACTTCGCTGCCGCTAATATACCCCAGGCTCATTTCATCGACCAGCACGTTGAAGTCGCCCTGGGAGATGATGGTATCGCCTTCCTGCTGTTCGTCAAGGGTCATACCGTACTGGAGACCAGAACACCCACCACCTGCGACGAAGATACGCAGGCCAAGGCTTGGATCATTCTCCTGTTGTAGCAGTTCGCGTACTTTGTTCGCTGCGACAGCCGTCAGAGTTACGACGCTTGTCTCAACCGCAGATTGCGGGGTTTGCTCAATCATGTTTTTTGCCTCTCTAATACATTTGCGCTTGATATTTTCAGGTTTGGCCGCTATATTGCCCCCACAAGCGAAGCAGCAGGAGCCAGGCCCACTCCCAAACCCGTTGGGGATTGAAACCCGTTCACCAGTATTATATACTCCAAAAAGTGAAGCGTCAAGGCTTCCGGCACTCAATACTTCACAAAATGAAGCGCTTACCCGGTGAGATGTGAAGTTGTTCCCTGGATTCCTTTCTTTCTTAGGCATGGTTCAAATGCATGTGACACGCCAGCCATGTCATGCTGAGCGCAGCTCAGCATGACATGGCTGGCGTGTCATGCTGAGCGCAGCGAAGAATCTGCCTCGCCCGGCACCGAGATTCTTCTCCATTCGCTCCGCTCAGGGCTTGCGGCTTCTGCGCTCAGCATGACATGGCTGGCGTGTTGCAACTGTCAAGCACCCTTCGTCAAAATTGAACCTTGCCTTAAGTTCCAAAACGCTGCTGCACGCGGATAACGTTTGCAAGCAGGTCCGGTACATCGGGACTGGAACCGAAGAGTTTTTCGGTACGCCGCTCCTTGCCTGCCGCGATACGGGTGATGGCGTTGGATGCCGACCAGCCCTGTGCCAGCAGGTGCGCGCCCAGCCCACTGATAATGGGGGTCGCAAACGAGGTTCCGCTCCAGTCTGCCCAGCCGGATATATTTTGCTCCCCTTGTGGGAAGGTCGGCGCGATATAGATTCCACGCACAGCATCCGGTAAACCATTCATATCCGTTATGCCAGAGCTATCGCCGCCAAAGGTAGCGACGCCCGCATTCACCGGCGGCAGGCAGGCCAGATTTGCGAATTGTGATGGCAGGAAGCGGCTGTTGACCGAGGTCACACTGAGTACCGTATCGAAACGCGCCGGAGTGCGTGGAGGGCGCGGTTTCTGCCCCTGCCTTAAAAAAGAGGTCGAATCATTGCCCGCGGCTGCTACAACCAGCGCGCCGTGAGCATACAGGCTTTCGAAGAGCAGGCGCAGGCCATCCTCGATATGTGTGAGGACACGGAAAGCGCCGGCGAGTTGCGTAGTAGGCCATTGCCGGTGATCAAACCAGACGTAGGGGAGCCGCCGGATATCGGGCATGACGGTCAGGCTCAGGTTGATAACGAGGCGGTGAATTGCGCCCGATACCATATCCAGCTCCAGGTCCGTCAGCGCGGCGAAGAGATTATACAGGTCGCAGCCGCCGAAATCGTTCAGTATGCGAATAAGGCGAATCCGCGCGCCGGGGGCGATATCACGAATAAGTCCGGCGACGAATATGCCGTGGTCCGGCATAAAGTAGTAGCGCGATTCACCGTTGTTTGTGCGACCGGTGCGTACTTCGTTGGTGACCGGGTAGCGATCATATTCGATCTCGAAGCTGCCATTTTCGCTGCGCAGGTCGGCAGCGATACGCTGTAATAGTGCGTTGCGGCGAAACTCTGGTCGCACAGCGGCATTGAGAATTCTATCGGGAGGATAAGCCGTATCGAGCACGGCCACCATCACATCTTCGGCCCCGTTAGGGTCTAGCAGTAAGCCCTGGTCGACGAACGAGGTATGCCAACCGAGTGGAACGCCGCCGGAAGTCGGGATATCGACCCTCGGTGCAGGACGGGGGGGCGCTGCAGGCCCACCATCGCTATAATACAATGGAGCCGCGGTTACCAACCAGTTCGGCATAGCGGAAACCACGTGCAACCCGGCCTGTGCCAGTTGTTCAAGCTGTCCCTGTATATGAGCAAGAGCCATCGGTACCGGGTCCTGCAGCGCGGAATTATCTTGTCGCACATGATAAAAGATAGCGATCAGAGGTTGCTGCCTGTGAAGGCCAAACAAGAAGGCGCGGCGACGTATGGGCGGCATTCCTGGAACATCGCGCCACCGGCCCTGTGTGCCATACGGTTCCAGAAAAATTTCATATGGTGAAAGGAGCGCGTTCAGCTGGTTGCGTACCTGTTCGATCAGAATATCGATGACTTCATCCGCGGGACGCCTGTGCAGGCGAACCACTACCACCATTTCGCCCGTGACCCAGTTAAATAATTCATCAGGTGTGCCCATCAGCTCTTCGATGGAATTGCGAGACATGCACGAATTCCCCCTATCCGCAAATTGTTTCGAATGCACGCATCTGTGAGCTACCTGTTATGTCTCAGGTAAATCGTTCTTTGCGCGTGATTCTCACATTAACGCATTATACCTGAACCTGGGGAAACTAGCAATCGGCAATTGTCCTCGAATTACCCCTGGCTCTCTGGCTGGTATAATTGCTAAAAAATGCCTTTCATAATCGCGAACAAAGGAGGCTCTATCCCATGTCTTTTGACCGTCTTTGCAATACATTGATACAACTCGCCGCCATTCCCAGCACATCGGGCCACGAAGAATCTATTCGCGCTTACCTGGAGCACCAATTAAACAAGCTTGGGATTTCGTCTCAGACTGATGAAGCTGGCAATCTGATAGGTACGCTTGCCGGCGAGGGTAAGGCAGTGCTGCTCAACGCGCATATGGATCGCGTTCCGCCCGGTCTCGGTCACCAACCAGTGCTGCGAGACGGCATACTTTACAGCGACGGAACGACCAATCTGGGGGCAGATGACGCTGCCGGCATCACGATTATTTTGGAGGTGCTGAAGCGCGTCATCGAGCGCCGGTTGCCCCATCCACCTATCGTGGTCGTCTTCACCGTGCAGGAAGAGGTAGGATTGAAAGGAGCAAACGCCTTCGATCCGGCACCCTGGCATGTTACTGATGGCATTGTCTTCGACAATGCATTCGAGGCAGGCGTCGTCGTCTCGCGAGGGGCTATGTATGAGGCGTTCGACGTGGAGATTCGAGGTCGCACCGGGCATCCTGGCAAAGATTTATCGCGGACGGTAAACGCTATCGAAATCTTTCACGAAGCTAACTACCCACATGGCTCGCTGGCAAACGATCAAACGCGCATCCTGATCGGGCGTATTGCTGGAGGCAGCGCGCGCAATGCCGTACCGGACAGCGTTCACCTCGAAGGGGAAATGCGCAGCTTTGAACCGGTGGAGGCGCGACAACGCTACAAAGAGGCCATTCGAGAAGCATTCCAGCGGGCGGCAGAACGCCTGGGCGGAAGCGTTGAGATAACCTACGATCCCCATTGTACCAGCTACGAAGTCGGCGAAGACGAACCCTTGCTCGCGCTCTATCGCCAGGTGCTGGCCCAGCGCGGAGTTGAGATGCAGATGCGTCCAACATTCATCGGCAGCGACACCAGCGCATTCCGCCCTCGCGTCAAGGCCTTTACGATTTCAACCGGCGTGGTCAATGAGCATTCGACAGAGGAGTATGTTGCCCTGGCTCCATTAGAGCAGGTAGTGGAGGATACATTGAAAGTGCTGGAATTAGCCGCGAAGCGCTAGGCGCGTAAAATATTGTGGCAAAGCCGCATAGGGGCCGATTATGAACTTCCACGAGCAAAATCGGCCATCCGATTGGTTCAGGCCCTGTCATTCTGAGTGCAGCGAAGAATCTCTGGCCCGCTTATGGATAATCACCAGCTCACTCAGCATTGACAAACCCCTACCTGTCCCATTAGAATTAACATAACAACAAACCCTATTTTCATCCTTGCCCATAGTTGCCGGGTGCGAGAGGTATAGAACTATCTATGACCACACATCCCAACACAACGCCTGCGCCAGCCGTATTTGTTCATGGATTGAGCTTTCGCTATCGCACGCTCGACGAGGAGCCGGAAGCCCGCAGGAAGCCGAACCGTCCAGATCAACAGCCACCCGAGCAGGCGAATGCCATTGAGGATATTTCCTTTTCCCTGCCCGCCGGTCAATTATTGCTGATTGCCGGTCCAAGCGGCTGCGGCAAAAGCACCCTGCTGAAATGCCTGAACGGGCTTATTCCCAATAGCTATAAGGGAACACTGAGCGGCGAGATACAACTCGAGGGCCGTTCGATTCCCGGCCTGTCGCTGCGTGACCTCGCGCAACAGGTCGGCACCATGCTGCAAGATCCCGACAAACAGATACTGGGCAGCACCGTCGAGCAGGAAATCGCCTTCGGCCTGGAGAATATGAACACGCCGCGGGAAGAAATGCAGCGCCGCATCGCAGATGTGCTGGAGCAGCTGCACCTGGAACACTATGTGGGGCAGCCAACATTCGCGCTCTCTGGCGGTCAGCGGCAGCAGGTCGCCGCCGCCGGTATCCTGGTCATGCAGCCGTCTATTTTCCTCTTCGACGAGCCATTCGCGAACCTCGATGCCAGGGCGGTAGACGAACTAGAGCAACTGATTAAAGGCCTGCTGGCAAAAGGACGTACCGTCATTATCGTCGAGCATCGTGTCGAGGAGGCGCTGCGATTGCAGCCGAACAAAGTATTGCTCATGCGCGATGGACGCCAGGTCTTCTTCGGCGATACAGAGGAATTTCTAAAGATTGCCGATCCTACACAGGTCAAACTGCCTGTCGAATCCATGCTGCGCACTTTAAATGACCCGCGGGAAGCTTTCAACCTGCTTGTCAGACCAATTATCACTGCACACAGCCGCCAGAAAGAAGCCGGTGAGACCATCCTTGCTTTCGAGAATGTGCATTTTCGCTACAACTCATTCTCCGAGGAAATCCTGCATGGCATCTCCTTTGAAATACATCGCGGCGAGACGATTGCGCTGCTGGGACCCAATGGTTCGGGCAAGACGACACTGGTGAAGCAGGCGCTTGGCTTGCTGAGGCCCAACTCAGGCACGGTACGGCTCTATGGAGAGGATACGCGCGATTTGAGTGTTGCGCAACTCGCCTCGCGCATCGGCTATGTTTTTCAGAGTCCCAGCGCCATGCTCTTTGCTCCCACAGTGCGCAAGGAATTGAGCTTCGGGCCTGAGAACCTGCGCTTTCCGCGTGAGCGTATTGCGACGGTCGTGCAGGAGGCGGAAAAAGCCATGAATTTAGAGCAGTTCGATGCGCGTTCGCCGTTTTCCCTGAGCTTCGGCCAGCAGAAAAGGACGGCCATTGCTTCCGTGCTTTCGATGCAGAGCAAAATCCTGCTGCTCGATGAGCCAACGGCGGGTCAGGATTACCGCTCCTATATCTCTTTCATGGAATATTTGCGCAGCCTGCCGGAACTGGACGCGCTGCTCTTCATCACGCATGATCTCGACCTCGCGCTGCGTTTCACACAACGTGTTTTGCTGCTAAAAGAAGGCAACCTGGTGGCAGATGGTCCGCCGTTGCAGGTGCTGGCTGATCCGGCGCTGCTGGATGCATGCAATCTGCGCCCGACCTCTCTGCTGCATTTCTTGCTTGCCGAACGGAATGCCGTCGCATAAACGACGATAGCTACGAAAGGAGGTTTGCGCACTTCTCAGTTTTTAGTTCCTTTATATTCATCTTTTTCCCTGACGCCGGTTGTTTAGCTGTCAGAAAGGAGTTCCACACATGGCAGTCGCAGAAAAACGAGAGAGTCTCAATACAAAGATCTGGAGCGTCGGCGTGCGCCATATCGTGTTCATGGCGCTTGGCGCGGCGCTTTATGGTGGCTTGAGCTATCTCACCAATATCTTGCAGCTTCCCGCTACCAGTAACGTTTCATTTCGTCCGGCTATTGTTATTCCTTTGTTCTTTGGAGCCGTCTTTGGTCCCTGGGTTGGCCTCTTCACCGGCGGTGTCGGCAACTTCCTTGGAGACTATATTTCAGGCTATGGGGTTTACTGGAACTGGGACCTTGGTAACGCCTTGATCGGCTTTATTGCCGGGCTTGCTATGTATCTGACGTGGGGACGCTACAATACCTCGATGAAGATTATCATTGCGGAGATCTTCGCCGCTGTTGGCGTTGTGGTTGGCATCGGCTTTGCCGCCTATAGCGATATCTGGGTTTCAAAGTATACGGTTGCCGCATCGACCGGCAACTTCGTACCGGCAACCCTGTCCGACCTGGTCAATGGATTGATCCTGCTTCCCATCCTGCTCGTTGCGTACAATGCAGCAATGAGACGCGCCGGGCGCGGGTAAGTCCCTTGTCAGTAATCTGGCAAAAATAAGGTGAGAAGCATGATTTATCTATGCTTCTCACCTGTCCCTGCTGGATGAAAGAGATCATCGATGCTCATTAATTTTCCTTATATCCAACGTGATACACCCATTCATCGCCTGGACCCGCGAACCAAGTTCGTGTTATTGCTGGCCCTTGGTTTCGCGGTGGCGCAGACTTCTAATTTCTGGGTCATTTTGGCGGGATTTATTGGCGCGGCTTTCTACTATAGGCAGGCTCACCTGAAGTGGTCAGAGACAAAACGGGCCTGGTATCTTATTATTGCCCTCAATGTGATGATCATTTTCGTGAACTATTTTCTTTCAGGGGGCAATGTCGTTCAGGGAGTAGACCTTACGCACCCGCATATTCTCTTTACCCTGCCATTTCTGGCGCTAAAAGGGCATTTCCCCTTTATTGGGCTGGGACCATTAGTCTTCAGTGTCGAAAGCGTTACATTTATGATTACGCAAGGGTTGCGAAATTTCAGCATCGCGCTGCTAGCCGTACCCATACCGTATACCACCAATCCTGGACATATCGGCGTGGCTTTCAAGGGATTGGGCCTGCCGGATAGATTTGCCTATGCCATCGACCTCTCATTCCGTTTTTTACCGACAGTAGCGCGCGACTTCGGCACGACGCTCGATGCGCAGCGTGCCCGTGGCTTTGAAATTGACAAGCTGCAAGGGGGAATTTTCAGCAAGATTGCGCGTCTGGCGCCTATGGTTGTGCCTGTTGTCATTGGCTCCGTGGTGGGGGCGGAAGATATCATCAGCGCAATGGAACTGCGCTGCTTTGGTGTTGGCAAGCGTAGCTGGCTCGTAAAGTTGCATGCAAAGCCGGTTGATCGCATACTCATCACCTTCGCGATTGTCGCCTTCCTTGTCATTACTGCTCTTAACATCCTTGGCAGTTTCTATACCTATGGATTTTTGCACGTTTTACATACCCAGGGAATCCCGCACTTTCTGGCACCATAATATGTTCCTCTAGCGTGTTAGATAAAGGGCATACAAAAGGTTCTAAAAGGTATGCTCCCACACGTGATTTATCGAGCAGGCTAGAGGAATAGCGCGTGATGCCTGGAAAGGGTATGGAGATGCCTGAGCGGGTGGGACAACAACTCGGCAATTATCAGCTGGTCAAACTGCTTGGACATGGCGGCTTTGCCGATGTATATCTTGGCGAGCATGTCTATCTCAAAACGCAGGCAGCTATTAAAGTTCTCAAAATGGAGGTGGACAATGAGCAGCGCAATAATTTCCTCAATGAGGCACGAACCATCGCGCATTTAATTCACCCCCATATCATTCGCGTGCTGGATTTCGGCGTAGAGGGTTACACGCCTTTCCTGGTGATGGATTACGCGCCCAACGGCACCTTGCGGGAACGCCATCCCAGCGGCACGCGCCTGCCACTTGCCACCATTCTTATCTACGTGAAGCAGGTTGCCTCGGCTTTGCAATACGCGCACGATCAACATTTCGTACACCGGGATGTCAAACCGGGCAATATGCTGATAGGAGCGCATGATGAAATCCTGTTGAGCGATTTTGGCATTGCGCTCGTTGCTCAAAACTCTTCTTCACAAGATACCCAGGATACCGTCGGCACCGCCGCATATATGGCTCCTGAGCAAATAGAAGGCAAGCCCCGCCCGGCCAGCGACCAGTATGCATTAGGTATAACTGTCTACGAATGGCTATGCGGAGAACGTCCATTTAACGGGTCGCTCACCGAAGTCGTCACGCAGCAGCTATCGACCCCGCCGCCGTCGTTACGAGCCAAAGTCCCTGAGATTTCACCTGACCTTGAAGAAGCCGTGATGATGGCGCTGGCAAAGAATCCGCACGACCGCTTTGCCACGGTAGAGGCTTTCGCCAATGCCCTTGAGCAATCCACCCAGGCAAGAAAATATCCTGAAAGGGTATTGCGGCCGGTTTCGCCGCCCCAACCTCAAGCTTATTCAACGCAGCCTGCCATGTTCTTACCATCCCCAGGCCCAACAAGAACATCTCCCGCTCCTCAGCAATGGCAATCCAGTATGGCTTCTCAGCAACAGGCGAATAATCATGTTGTGAGGAAGAGTAAACCTGCAAGCGAGTTGCCTCATAGCAAGCTCGTTCCTTCAGGAGATTTGCAGGGAACGACAAGGAAGAGCAGTGTTTCGCGTCAAATAGCCGGTATGGTCATCGGTCTTGTGCTTTACGGGTGCGCGTATACATTCATTGGGACGCTGGCGGGCCATAACAACGAACTGGCGGGGTATGCCCTGTTCAGTTTGACGGTGGTTATTCCGATTTTCTTTGGCGTGGTATTTGGTCCCCTGGTTGGTCTTGTCAGCGGCGGCGGCGGTTACTTGATGGGACATTACCTGAGTGGTAATCCTGCTTACTGGAATAATGGCCTTGGAATCGCGCTGACAGGCCTCATCGCCGGTCTGGCCATGCTCAGGACGGGTGGGTATTATGGGAAATTTCGAGCTATTGCGACCGCCATATTGTTCAGCATTTTCGGCATCATTGTTGGCGAGGGAATCGTTGATTGCGGTAGTATCTGGGTCTCGAATGCCAATATGAAAAGCGCCGCCATAAACTTTGTCATCTTCACCCTGCTTGAACTGGTCTGTAGTCTCATCCTTTTACCGATCCTGCTGGCGATTTACAATCTGCTGACGAGAGGGAGCAGGCGAGCTTAATGCCCTTGTCTTACTTTTTGTTGCTTTCACTTTCCTTGATGATTATCCATAATGCGAGGGGGGGATTCTTCGCTGCGCTCAGAATGACATGCCCCAGACACATCCAGGTGTGTCCGGGGCATGTCATTCTGAGCGCAGCAAAGAATCCCCCGGTCAGCGCCTGATGATAGCCTTAATCAGTCAGCGATGTCATTCTATACCCTCACCCCTCATTTCTGAGAGGTGGTTCTGTCTAATGATAGCCTTAGCCAGTCAGCGATGTCATTCTGAGTGCAACGAAGAATCCCCCGGCCAACATCTGAAGGATCAGCGGTTTATCCCCTTGACATATCCTCTACAAGCCTCTACAATAAATCCATTAAAACAAAGTACCATGTTCGAATACATCTTTTCCCGAAAGAGGTGCAATGATGGCGGACCGGACAAACCAGCGGCTTGGCAACTACCACATCGTTCGCCTCATCGGGCGCGGTGGATTCGCCGAAGTCTATCTCGCCGAGCATATCTACCTCAAAACGCAGGTCGCCATCAAGCTACTACAGACGCGGGTATCGAGCGAAGACGATATGAAAGGCTTCCTTCAAGAGGCCCAGACCATTGCTCGCCTGATTCATCCCAATATCGTGCGCGTCACCGACTTCGGTGTGGATGGTGAAACACCCTATCTCGTTATGGACTATGCGTCCAATGGCACGTTACGCCAGCGCCACCCAAAAGGCTCGGTTCTGCCGCTGCCCACGATTGTAACCTATGTGAAACAGGTAGCAGTAGCCCTGCAATACGCGCATGACGAAAAGCTGATCCATCGCGATATAAAACCAGAAAACATGCTGCTTGGGCGAAAAAACGAAATTTTGTTGAGTGATTTTGGTGTGGCCCTGGTCGCTCAAAGTTCGCGTTACCAGAATACGCAGGATGTAGTGGGAACAGTCGCCTACATGTCTCCAGAACAGATTCAGGGGAAACCGCGACCGGCGAGCGATCAGTATTCCCTGGGCGTTGTCGTCTACGAATGGCTGAGTGGAGACCGTCCCTTTCATGGCTCATTTACCGAGTTATGCACGCAGCATATGTTTGCCGCGCCCCCACCGTTGCGGGAGAAGGTTCCGGCAATTCATCCACTCGTTGAGCAGGTCGTATCTATGGCACTCGCAAAAGACTACAAGCAGCGCTTTGGGAGCGTGCAGGCGTTTGCCAATGCGCTGGAGCAGGCGAGCAAAATAGAGCAATCAAGCGAAACATATGTGAAAGCTCCAACTCCGCCACCCCCTCCTAAGCCAGTATCATCTGTTCCACCAACCTTAGCCGCATCTCCCTCAGCGTCGCTACAATCCTCTATTCCCCCGCAGCAATCCACCCCTATTCCACCACCTCCACCACCGGTATCGGGTTATTCCTACCCATCTTATCCTTCTTATTCACCTCAGCAATATGCATCCTATCCGCAGCAGGATGCGCAGAGGCCAACCCGGCAGTCACCTGCTCAGAAGGTGAAAATATGGAGCATTGGCTTGCGACAGGTTATTGCAATGCTCATAGGAACAGCGCTCTTTACTGTCGCCGGCTATGCTATCGACACCCTTTATGTCCATACTGGCTCAAGTTCGTCATCCACACTGTTCAATCCTATTTTCCCATCATTATCGGGAAGCTTTTTGGGCTACTTAACCCTGGGTGGTCTCCTGAATGGACTGATTTTCGTCATTCCCCTGTTCTTTGCTGTAGAGTTTGGCCCGTGGGTTGGAATCATTGTAGCAGCAGGTGGGAGCTGGCTTGCCGATACTATCTCTACCTACCGCGACTACTTTGGCCTGCAGTGGTACTGGTACGTGGCGATTGCTGTTCTGGGTTTCGTCGCGGGGCTCTCTCTGGCCATCACTCGGGGCCGCTACAACAAACTCAGTAGTTTTTTTATTGCCCTGTTTATGAGCGCAGTCGCCATATTTCTTTATTTCCTTATAGGTATTTTCGGCGACAGTAGAATCTATTCATACCTCCAAAGCAGCTTTGGACCCGAATTAGTCGGCCTCACTCTGAATACTATAGTAAGCCTGATACCACTGCTTATCCTGCTCCTGATTTACAACGCGGTAACCGGGAAGATGAGGCAAGTTGCCCAAAAGGAATAATCCTTTGCCCGTTCCTGTTACTATAAGCAGAGCGGATATATGGGGAGAGAAAAGAGGTCATCCTACTATGGCAAAAATATATGACGTTATCATTATTGGTTCTGGGCCGGCTGGCTATACCGCGGGGATTTATGCCGCGCGCGCTAACCTGTCGGTGTTGATGTTTCAGGGCTACCAGGTAGGCGGGCAGTTGATGCTGACCAGCGAGGTAGAGAATTATCCGGGCTTTGAAGAGGGCATTCTGGGACCGCCGATGATGGAAAAATTCGAGATGCAGGCCAGGCGCTTCGGTACCGAGATGATCCCCGAAGATGTGAGCGCGGTCGACTTCAGTAAGCGGCCATTTAAAGTTACTGCCGATTCGGGCGATTATGCAGCTCGCGCCATCATTATTGCCACTGGAGCGAGCGCGAAATGGTTGGGCCTGCCAAGCGAGACTCGCTTGCAGGGACGCGGCGTCAGCGCCTGCGCGACCTGTGATGGATTTTTCTTCCGCAACAAGGATGTAGTAGTCGTCGGCGGCGGCGATACGGCGCTGGAAGAGGCGACGTTCCTGACGCGCTATGCCAGCCATGTCACGGTCATACATCGACGCGATAGCCTGCGCGCCAGCAAGATTATGCAGGACCGCGCCTTCAAGAATCCAAAGATCAGCTTTATCTGGGATACGGAAGTGGTTGAGGTCCTGGGCGATGATGCCGTGAACGGGGTACGACTGCGCAATGTGAAAAATGGCGAGGAAAATGTCCTGCCAGCGCAGGGGCTGTTCCTGGCGATTGGACACGAGCCGAATACCGGCCTGTTCAAGGGCTTCATCGACATGGATGAAAAGGGCTATATTGTTCCCGCTGAGTATACAATGACGAATATTCCCGGTGTCTTTGCCGCCGGTGATGTCACCGACCACCGCTATCGCCAGGCAGTTACCGCCGCGGGTGATGGTTGTCGCGCCGCCATCGATCTGGAACGCTGGCTCGAAAGCCAGGGCGAGGATGTCGGCGTAGAAAACTGGAACTAAATTTTAATTTGAGAAGCGGAACCGAAAATGCCAGGGAAACAACCACAAGCGTTGTTTCCCTGGCATTTTCGGTTCCGCTTCTCAAACCGGTACTTGTCATAGGAATCGTATACCAGTATAATTTACCTCAAGCCTGATTTATAGGCGATAAAATGTAAGCTCCCGGTTTTTATGAGAGGGGGTCGATACACATGGATGTTACCGAGAATCCAGGCGGGGTTGCGATTAGCCCTCCCGGAACCGCAACGCAGCGGCGCGTTTCCCTCTTCGACCAGATCAACATCAATGTCTTCTGGATTGCCAACAATTTTCACTGGCAGGCATTGCTCGCCATCGTCATTCCCAGTATGGTGGTCTACTTCCTGGGCAATGCCAACAAGGACATCAACCTGGCGCTGGTCGTCGTGTGGGGCACGCTTGTTGCTTTCGTCGTCAACCCGCTGGTCGGAGCCATCTCCGACTATGCCACCTTCCGCATCGGGCGCCGCCGTCCCTTTTTAATTATCGGTACTATTCTCAACGTCATCGTACTGGTATTGTTCGCGTTCTCCCCATTCTGGTTTTCGTCTACGGGGCTTCTTGTTACCTTTATTCTCCTGTTCTTATTGTTACAGTTTAGCAACAACTTCGCCAATGCTCCCTGGGGAGCGATCATCGCCGACAAAGTCCCGCAGAATCAACGCGGCGTAACAGCCGGACTCTTTGGCCTCTTCACTCTGCTTGGCACGATTCTGGGCTCGGTAGTGGCCGGTATTATCGTCAACAAGAACAATCCCCTCCCTGTGTATCGCAACGGAATCGTAGAAATCTTCTTGCTCATCGCGGTTGTGCAAATCGTTTTTGTTGCCTATACAGCGCTCACCGTCAAAGAGACGCCATTGCCTTTAAGGGAGGGCAGAACGTTTCAACTGAGCACTGCCCTTAAGAGGTTTTTCTTCAAACCTTCGCGCTATCCAGACCTCTCGTGGGTGTTGCTCGCGCGCCTGCTGGTGATGATGGGAATCTGGGGTGTCTTCTACTTTCTCCAGTATTATTTCGATGACGTGCTGGGAGGGCCTGGGGTGAAGACTATCATCTTCGGCTCGCAATTCTCCGGCGAGCAATTCTCCGGCACGTTGTTCCTGCCCATCCTGCTCGTAGCTGCGCTGCCCACCTCGATTATCGCAGGTTGGATCTCCGATCGTATAGGACGCAAAGGGCTGGTCTACCTTTCGGGCACGATGATGACGGTTGTCTGCCTCATCTTTATCCTCTTTCAAAGTCAATATGGAGCATTAATCGCCGGTATCTTCTTCGGTATTGGCTATGGGGCGTATACCAGTGTAGACTGGGCGCTGGCGGCCGACGCCTTACCACCAACCGATGAGGCGGGTAAATTCCTGGGCATCTGGTCGGCGATGGGCATTCTACCACAGGTTATCGGCATTACTATCGGCGCGCTCATCCTGCAAGCCTTGCGCAGTCTGCCCAATCACTTCGGCTACACCTCGCTTTTCCTGGTGACGATTGTGTACTTTGCGCTGGGAACGCTGGTGATTTACCAGGTGAAAGGCGTGAAGTAGCAAGAAGCCCGGCACCTCGCGCGAGGTGCCGGGCTTCTTGCTACTTCGTTTAATCGTACTCCTCCGGTCGAATCTCCACATATTTCAAGAACCATTCCAGCATCGTTTGCCACCGTCCGTAGAACTGGCTTTGCTTTGTGGTATTCATGTGCCACGAGGCCGGGCCGCGCACGAACTCGACGGGAACCCTGCCCATCATCTTGAGCGCCATATAGAACTGTTCCGACTGCTCGATGGGACAGCGCAGGTCATTTTCGGGATGGATGATACACGTGGGCGTGGTGACGCGCGCGGCGTAAGTGAGGGGCGAGCGCTCGCGGTAATAGGCTTCGCGTTCGGGGTTCCAGGGATAGCCCTGCGCTTCCTTTACCATCCAGAAGCCGATATCTGAGGTGCCGACGAAACTGGACAGGTTGGAGATACCGGCCATAGGAACGGCGGCCTTGAAGCGGTCAGTCTGTCCGATGACATACATGGTCATGTAGCCACCGTAGCTATAACCGGTTACCACAAGGCGCTCCGGGTCCGCAATGCCGCGCGCAATACATGCGTCAACGCCAAGCATGATATCTTGAAAATCCCAACCGCCCCAGTCGCCCACCACCTGGCGCATAAAGTCCTGCCCGCGCCCGCTACTGCCGTGCGGGTTACAGTAGAAACTGGCAAAGCCCTGCGCAGCAAGGTACTGGAAGAACGGACTCATGCCTGTAGTGAATGTGCTGTGTGGACCGCCATGAATGCTCACCAGTAGAGGGTAGCGCACGCCCTCTCGCGCCCCGATTGGCCGTACAATCCAGCCATCGATTTCATCTCCATTGGCTCCCGCATAGGTAATGCGCTCCGGTATGCTCCAGACAAACTGCTCCAGCTGGCGGTCGTGAAGATGCGTCAAAGGCTCTATCTCCCCGGATACGCGTACTTCGTCATCTTCGCCCTTTAGAGGTAACAGGTAGATTTCCCATGGATGAAGCAGATGCGACTGCGCCAACAATAACCCCTGCTCATTGGGCAGCAAAGACAGGTGGGTGGTCAGATAGTCGTCATTCGTGAGGCGAGTAGATGCATTTTGCGCCATATCCAGGCAATAGACATTGGCAGAACCACGTTCATTGACGAGAAAATAGACATATTTTCCATCCCTGCTCCATTGTGGACGGTATGGGCCGGGCAGTCCGAAATTGGAGACGGTTGGAGGAAAGGCGTTATTATCAATTTCATCCGCCAGCGTCTCGATCTTGCCGCCTTCGCGCGCCACAAGATACAGGCGCTCGTTACAAACCTCTCCTTTGCGCATATCTTGATCGGCAACCAGGATCACGCGCTGACCGTCGGGTGACCACGCATAGCTGGCTATCTGCAATGCACCATCAGTAATGCAATGAGCGTCTCCCGTCTCGCGGTTGATTAGCCACACGTCAGTGACCAGCGAGCGGTCTCGATCTTCATTCCGGTTGCATAATACAGATATTTCTTTGCTATCGGGCAGCCAGCACGGCAGGGCATGGTCATAGTCGCCGGAGGTGAGGCGTCGAACGGCAGCCGCATCAAGCGTAATATCGTCAGCAGTGGGCGCGGGTATCACAAAAAGCTGGGAGAAATTTTCAAAGATACCGCGTCCATCGAGGCGATACCAGATTTTGTTGATGATACGTTGGCGATAACGTTCCGCATCCTCGTATTTCTTCTTATCGGCCCCCTCCAGCGTTTTACGCCCCATTAGAATCTCATCGTCATCGTCTGGAGCAGCAATGGCAGTGAAAGCGATCCACTGCCCATCAGGCGACCAGGCAGCCTCGTTGATTCCATGCAGCATATTCGTGAGTTTGCATGCCTCGCCGCCATCTGTATTAATCACCCATAATTGCTTCTTTTCTTCTTCGCGGTTGGAAATGAACAGCAGACGCAGGCTATCGGGTGCCCAGGTGGGATTCAGGTCATTTTTGCTGCCGCTTGTCAGCTGGCGCGCCGTTCCCACTGCATATCCATGCTCATCGAGATGGAGCAGCCAGATGGCATTCTGCCTGCTATCTTTTGCTTTATCCTTGCTCTGCATCACGAATGCGACACGCCTGCCATCCGGGGAAAGTGCAATATTGCCCATTTCTTTAAATTGCCAGAGATCATCGTAAGAAAGTTTGCGGGTTGCTGTCATGGGGAACCTTTCTATAGCTTTTACTTTTACGTTTGAAGAGCATGCGATATAACGAAAGAGGGGCGCAGGCCTGCGCCCCTCTTTCGTTATATCGCATGCTCTTCAAACATTACTTAATTGACCCCTCGTAGATGCCCATAACGGTGCTGAGGAACTTGATCGCGTCGTCCTTCTTGCGCTGGAACGAGTTGCGGCCAATGATGGAGCCGAAACCGCCGCCATCGCGAATGGCTCGGGCTTCCTCGAAGAACTCCTCGTCGGCGGCATACGTCCCGCCGGAGAAAATGACGATCCTGCGCCCGTCGAACGCGCTCTGCACGACATGGTGGACTCGCTCGGCCAGGGTCGAAATGGGGATTTCATACTTCTGGTAGACTTTTTGCGCTTCCGCCAGTTCCACTTTCGCGCTGGGCAGTTTGACCTTGATGATATCCGCGCCCAGTTGGGCCGCGATCTGGGCGGCATAGGCTACGACATCAACCGCCGTCTCGCCCTCTTTGCTCAGGCCGCTGCCGCGCGGGTACGACCAGACGACGACCGCGAGTCCGCTGGCCTTGGCTTCCTCGGCCAGTTCGCGCAGTTCCTCGTACATGGTGGTAGCCTGGGCGGAGCCGGGGTAGATGGTGAAACCGACGGCGGCACAGCCCAGGCGCAGCGCATCGCCAACACCGGCAGTAATCGCTGAAATGGGGTCTTTGTCATCGTGCAACAGGTCGTGGTTGTTGCACTTCAGAATCAAGGGCACTTCGCCGACGTAATCGGAGACACCGGCTTCCAACAAACCCAGTGGAGCGGCATAGGCATTGCAGCCCGCTTCAATAGCAAGCTGGAAAAAATAGCGCGGGTCATAACCGGCGGGGTTGGGCGCGAAACTACGCGCCGGGCCATGTTCAAAGCCCTGGTCTACAGGCAGGATGACCATTTTTCCGGTGCCTGCCAGCCGGCCATGATTCAGCATACGCGCGAGATTGGCTCGCACACCTGGATTTTCGCTGGCGTACCAGCTTAAAATTTCACGAACCCGGTCGTTCATCTCTCTTGTTCCTTTCTTTCTCTTTTCTTGAGCCTTGTCCTATCTTCACCTGGCAATATGACAGGAGATCCAATTGCCTGATCTCTTTGTATTGTATCACCTGGCCATGTCATTCTGAGCGAAAGAAGCCGAAGCCCTGAGCGCAGGAACGGGGAAGAATCTCACCAGGACTTCAAAAGGTGTGCAACTTTGCCATCGGGCGTGACATCGTAGCGGATACGGTCAGGATTGACATCCTCAATTTCCGACGTATTTTTGGCCGCGACGACTGTATCGTGAGGATGAACTATCTGCCAGACACTGGCAACAGTGCCCGGCTCCTCCTGCCGGTACACATAACGAGTTGGAACTTTCGCGCGTTGCGCCAGGTGTTCGGCTTTACCGAAATATTCTTTCGCCTGCTGGTCATCAAGATAAGGGTCGTACACCTCGAACATGCTGGGCATTCGACCTGGCCTGCTCTTGCCGACATACAGGAAGACGACAGGATGACCATCCGCTTCGTTAAGGGCCGTCCGTATCACTGCCTCATTTTGCCCATTGTTTGCCGTCAGCACAGCCATAATAGAACCCGGCAAACGGCCCTCGATACCGGTGGTAACAACAGGCAAACGCCCGGCCCTCCTATGCTGCGAATAGTTGATGTAGGCCACAAGCATTCCTATACCTGCTACAGTCCCGCCAAATGCCGTCGCAAGCGGTTTTGCGACTAAATTGGTACACCATGCTGTGGCTACCAGCAGCGTGGTGAGCACGCCTAGCCAGAAATCGAGATTGTACCAGAGATTATGCAGCCTTATTCGCCACGAACGTGTTGGAGCGGCCATAATCGCGATAGTATCCGGCTCAACTCCTTTCGCGGCTTCGGAACCATTAGAATGTGTATATTCCTCACTTAATTTCCTGGCCTTGTTGACTACGTCTTCGGTGGATGCCTGTGTATTCCCATCAGTGGGGGGTAAGTGCCTGGCTATTTCCCGCGCCATCTTGCGTTCGCGCCGGCGTACAATATCCAGGCCGAGACAGGTAAGAGTGAAAGCCCCAAGCAGACCAAAAGCATACATGTCACCCAGGATGTTAATATTGCCTCTCACGATGATGAGTACCGCGATAGGAACGCCTGTGGCCAGGGCAATGGAGTAGTGAGGAGTACCGCGTAACTTATTACGTTTGAGTACAAATGCTGGAAAGAATTCCATGCGCGAAAGGGCCATAAACACGTGATAGGAGCCAATAATGGCCGTATTGCTGGCAAAAACCAGGAGCGCACTCGCGCTAATAGCCACTTCCGTCTGTAGGATGATTCCTCCCCATTTGCCGCCAAGCAAAGAGATGACTTGCGCGGATAGTACTGGACTATCAACGACGCTCTTCGGCAATAACAACGTTGAGAGCATAGTCAGCAGTGGGCTGGTCAACCCGATGGTCAAAACAACGAGCAGGAGTGCGATTCCTGCCACCCTCTTGCGAGGAGTCTTCATGACCGGGGAAAGCTGCGAAATACTCTCAAGACCTGAAAACGCGAGGAACGAACCCGCAAATCCGGTCAGGAGAGAGACCGGCGTGAGCGCATCATGTGCAAACATCGAACCGAATAGCGCGAAAAACTCCGGTAGAGAAATATGAGTAAACACTGTGACAAGGATTGCGATATCACTTAAGAAGGCTATGATAGCACCAACCAGGCTCACTTTCGCGCTCTCGCTCACCCCCACCCAGTTGAGAATACCTAATAAAACCAGAATAACAATGGTAATCTCCAGCGCGAATGGACCCATGGCCGGTATTACTACGCTCAAGTACAACATTCCTGAAAGGCTGCTGATAGCGGCAGTCAGGAAGTAATCAACCAGGATGAACATGCCACCCAGGGCGCCAACCCAGTGATTAATGGCCTGAGCCGCTACTGTCACCACACCGCCACCCTGTGGGAAACGCTCGGTGACCTCTGCATACTTTAAAGTGAGCAATACAAATACGGTCATCGTCAGGAAAACAAAAAAACCGGCCAGTCTCCCTACTGTTCCATAGAGGATACCAGGGGTATAGTAAACGGAAGTACCTATATCCGCAAAGACTACTGCCCAACAAAGAATGGGACCGAGCAGATTTCTATCTGAGCTATGCTCGTCCCCTTTCGTCGAATGCGATGATTCCTGCGCCACAGATTCCTGTGCCATAGCGTTCCTTTTCTATGATAGGGCCATGATAGGCATATTTCCTTAATATAACACGGTCGGAACTGACCATTAAGAGTCAGTTCAACCTGCAAATAGTTTAGCATAGCGATATGGTAGTAGCAAGAAAAATGGCTTGCTCATAGAGCCTTATGCGCGTTGCCCCTGGTTTTTCTCAAAAATTTGGCTGCTATACAAGCAGTGGAGAACACAACTATTGTTACTTCAGACAGGTTGGTACGTTTTTCACACAAAGATGGAGACAATCATCGTTCTTCTATATAATGGTACACTCGCATGCCAATGGCCGGTTGGTAATGGGGGGCCGATGGCTCACGATTTTGTAAGCCCTGTGTAGGGACAGCGACCTGTCCCTGTCCTCTTCGGGTCATGAAAGGATGTGACGCCTGCCGCTCCCAGAGCGAGAGGATACACATCAAAACCGAAAAGGTCAAGTGTGAATATACTAAGGAGGACTCATGAAATCCAGCGGCAGTGGTTTTGAGCAGATCATGGAGGAATTGCTCAAACAAAAACAAATTCTGGAAGATTTGGAAGCGGAAAATAAAGAGCTGCATCGCCAGCTTGCCGATTTGCGCGCCGGGCGAGGTATCGTGCTAGAAATTGAAGGCCAGCGCTTTTCGTTGGTCGGAGAGCCTGTGATTGTCTCCCAGAAAGATGTGCCAGGTCCACAGAGCGATCTTTCTTCAATGGAAACATCGGCTATTCCAAATATATCTACCGTCGAGACGGTTATGCCTGCCATGCCAGAGACTCCGATACCTGATATAGACGCGGTTATAGAAGAATCGCCTGAAGATACTTCCCCCTCAACTCCCGCGGCCTCTCCGATCATGTTGGAAGATATGCTGCTCGAAGAGTTTACCTCGGCAGCCGGTGATCAGATGGCCGCCTGGTCAGGTCCGGCATCCAGAGCGACTGAGATAGACGAAGCAGAAAAAGCAATGCTGCGGCGTGAACTAATGGGCAGTTTTTTGCTGGAATAAAGAACCAGGGGCGACCACAAGGGTAGGGGCGCCCCTACCCTTGTGGTCGCCCCTGGTTGTTGGCTTTAGTTTGCTATTTGAAAATCCGTAGAAGCTTGATCCCCAGGGTTTTGCGCCTGTGCTAAGAGGATCAGGGTGAAGTTCGTACTATTTTGCGGTACGAGGAATGTCACCATTCCGGTTTTGCCACTCTCTCCCGTGGCAAAAGAGACCGGCAGCGTCGAAGCAATGGGGGAAAAGGTGGTGTTGCCGGACTGTAAGCGTATGTAGTCATAGGGAGAACCTGCAATCGCCTCTTGAGAGAGCGTATTATCCACCGACAGCGTCAGCGTGAGATAGCGCTTCCCCTTACTGGCCTGCTGGCCGCTGATGCTCAAGCTACTGGTCGCACTTGTAAGGGTGTAATTCAGCCCAAAATAGACCATCTGCCCATTCAGTTTCGTCGTTTTAGGCGCATACTTGCTCAAGTCTGCTTTGCCCGTTAAAGGAATATCCATCTGGGCCTGGTTTGCCGCGCCCAATTGTAGCGTCAGCTGGCTGATTTTATCGCTGGCGGGTACGGCAAAATCAATGACGGCGCTCTGTGTCGCGCCAGGAGCAATAGCTGGCTGCTCTTTGACATAGCTGGGTCCGATGCTGCTTTTTCCGGGCAAGAGCAATTGCGCGATCGTATAGTAGCTCCAACTCACCTTTACGCCAGTCTTATTTTGTTCTTGCAGGTTCAGGCGTACCATGCCATCTGTACTCGTCTTCGGATCGTCGAGAAAACTCTGCGACTGCTGCGCATTCACAACAGTAACTTCAACTCCGGCATAGGTAACAGTTGCATCGAGAGGCATGGTGGTGATAGGAGACTGCGATGCACTGCCACCCATGCTGGGCAGATGCAGGCCGGATGGCAGGACGACCACCAGGATAGCTACTACAATCAGCACCAATGAAAGGGCAAGTAATAGCATTGCGATTCCGCGCGGCCTCTTTCGTGGCGCTCGCTTCTGCGAAAAGTCGTGTGTCACCTTTGACTGTGGAGGCTCTGGGTACTGTGAAGTGGCTTGCTGATTCTTGAGCGGCGGTTGTCCGGCCTGCATTGATTCACTACTAAGACCACAGTTGGCACAGAATCGCTGGCCTGGGACTATTGGCACACCGCAACGCGGGCAATTGCGCGGAAGAACCTGTGTCATGCTTCGACGTGCGACCTTTCCAGAATACAAGCCTCTCTGAATGATTGTTTTATTTTGATTGTAGCACAGTTGGCGCAGGTGACTGTGAACTAACTCACAGACGGCATAATTTGCCAGGGGCCGATTCATCGACCCGCCAGTTGACCGTAGAGTACCTGGTAGAAATCCCACAGGTTCGGCGTGCCAAGCCCAGTTGTATAATCCCAGCCCGGAGTCGCGGGATAATAGAGGTTATTGCCACGCGTCACATCGAAGTAGGGATGCAGGCTGCCGGCATTATCAGCAACGACATAGAACATCTGTGGGGATGCAGTAAATTTCTCAATTTGCTGCATCAAGCCTTCATTGACCAGCGCCAGGCCCGCCGACCAGATTGGCGCGGCAGCACTGGTACCACCAACTGCTCCCCATTGTCCCTGAAAGTACACGGCCAGCGCGTAGGCGGCCGCGGCGATATCTGGAATCTGGCGATGGTTGCCATCCGAATACTGATTATTGACTCCTGCCGCGCTCTGCCAGCCCGGGCGAGCATACATCTCGCTGTTGCCGCCGCCGGTACCCCACTGGTTTTTACAGCGGGAAAGATTCGAAGAATCGGACCAGGCAATTTCATTGGCGCGGGTCTGATTCTGGTAGATGCTAAGCATTGTGCCACCGACCGCCGTTGCCCAGGGATCGCTGGCAGGGAAACTTACTGAGAGGCTCCTGTAAATTCCATCTGTAAAGGCTCCACAGTCGCCACTGGCAATAAAAACTCGCATGTGCTCCACGTTCGTGAGCAATTGCAGGCTCTGATCAATTGCGGCACGGTCGTTGCCTGTCAGATCGGTCTCGGTTGAGCCAAGGCTGATGCTCACTAAACTACCCGCATTCGCATTATTCGTGTTATCACTGATGATTTGCTGGAGCTCGTCGTTGACCTGCGACCAGATGTCATAATCGGCGTTGCCATCCGTTTGATAGTCAACGATATTGATCGAGCGCGCGAGTCCTGCTATCATTTCGATATCCAGCGTCGTTTCTCCCAGGGCATCGGTAGGAGCGCCATCCACGTTGACAATGCTCAAGTGCCCCTGGAAGTTGATGCAGTCGAAGTAGTTCTGAACATCGGAACCATAAAATCCGTCTATCTCAACAAGGTTCACCGTCATATTTTCGCCGTGCCATCCATGCGCCCAGAGCTGATCGTAGCCATAAGCATGCGCCACATCTTTCGGCAGCAATGTTTGATCGAGTGGATAACAATCCTGCCTGGAGTGGTTGTTGGGCCGCGGCAGATTGAAACCCGACAGAATCATATCGTGCTGTGGTTGCGGGCTGTAGTTATCCAACCCGGTGATAGCCACCATCGAGTCCACAATAAACTTCGGCAGTTTTGGCGCTGTGGCAGGCGCGTAGAAGGTGCGACCGTTATACTTATGCACAACAAAGTGAGTCTGCAAGAGCTTCGCAAAGGTGCTGGCTTTGGCATTAATAGAAAGGTTCGTGCGCAGCTTGCTCAGGCTGAGCGCGATCCCTTGCAGGTTAAAGAAGTCTTTAATTTTCTGATACGTGCTGTCACTGATGCCGATTTGATTGGCCAGGTTTTCCAGGTGCGAAGGTTGTCCCGGGCGGCCTTTCTGTCCTTCCAGTTTATTGATGATGCTCTGATTCACCTTGAACGTGACCCGAACATGCAACTGCGTATTATCGGGCAAGGGCCCTGCTACCGGCGAGTTGAGAGCCGCCTGTGGTATCCCTAAATCTACCGGCACCATCTCAATAGCCGTTGGGCCGCAGCTGGCTAAAAAGGGAACCAGCAAAAAGAGCAAGACCAGCCCGGCCATTACGAGATGACCGGGTCTATTGTGGAACAATGTATTTCGATGCGTCCCTGCATTCACGAATTCAACCTCCAAAGCAGTCATACTAGTGATGCTGAAATGAAGCAAACACTCGTAGAAGTTTCTTCTTCTATCACGGTGCAAGCATGAAAATCAGTTCAAAAGCAAGATGCTGCTGAAGAGGAGGTCTGAACAGCTTATGGTTCAGGCGCTCTTGCGCTTCCGCATTGATAGCAGAAGCGCTCTCCAGAGGCCTGTATGCTCGGCGAGCCGCAAACAGCACACAACTGCGTTAACTCTGTGCCACAATATATGCAATAGCGCCAGCCAGGCAGCCCCTCGCGTTTGCATGAGAGGCAGAGCCTGCTTTGCGCTGCGAGATCGGCAAAGAAACCATCACCAATACGCACCTGCCGGCTGAAACGGGTAGGATAGAGCGCTTCCCTGTTAATCCCCTCGATACTTTTCGTTGTGGCGATAACGGTGACTGTTGGATTGTAGTCGAAAGCATCCATCTCAACCAGCACCTGTTTCCAGCACTGGGCGCGCACTTCAGGGTTGCGGATTTCTGCCAGGGCATCCAGATCATCGATGAAAAGGATGCGCGGAGAGACAGCCCTTAGCTGTTCGAAGCTACGATGAATCACTTTGCGCCCTACCTGGTCGGCTTTGCTGTCCTTGAGCAAGTTGTACTCATGGAGCGGCAGATCAAAATCCTCAAGAGTCATCGCGCCGGAGTCGAGCGCGTTGAGCATAGCAACGAGAGTCGCCATAGATAAAGAGATCAGCGCGACTGCTGCTTCGGATGCCGTGGCCTTGACGAGCAGCGTCCGGTCAGTGCAGGGATGACCAACCAGCAATGTTCCGAACAGGTATTCTCTTTTCGTCCTGTTATATAGCACTGGATGTCTTAGATAAGAGGCAACTTCGCGCAATTGTGCCTTCGCTGCATCCATGCCCTGTATATCGGCATAGGTGATGGTAGGACGCTCAAACGCGGTAAGCACGCGCCGGGCAGCGCCTGTGCTGAAGCTGACTATGACCTGTTCGCGGATGCGAGAGTAAATAAGCTGGTCCATGAAAACGGTGTAGTCGGCGCCCGTTACGGTAAGTATCGGCGTTGTCTGCAGAGCATCGGTAGATAAGAGCAACACCATAAGCGCATGGGTCGATGGATGGCGCATCGTACTCAACAAGAGATGGGCGGGCAGTATTTGCTCCGAGCCTATATACATAGCGAAGGTAGAAGCCCAATTCAGGCATGCCAGCGCATCAACTGAGAGCGGCCAGTTGACATCATCCGGCCCATAATAACCATCTGATGCGAGAACGATGGATAACCCGGCGCTAGCCGCCCGGGGGTCTATGCCCAGTTCCCGCAGTATCTTCCTGGCTTCGCCATCGCCTTGCCTGAGAGCGCCGAGCAAGAGATGTTCTGGATAGACCTCCGGGGCCTGCATGCGTACAGCTTCTTGTTGTGCCAGCTGGATTGCTTCGCGGGTAGAGGTTGCCAGTCGATCTATGTCAAGCGTGATGGGGAAACGAATCTCAGTTATGACCATGTTCATAGAATCTTCCTTTTATCTGAATGAGGATGTCGTAATCACTATTCAAATTCCTGATCCCAGCGAGGTTATCCGAGATATAATAATACTACTCCAATTCCTCACCACATTCAAAACAGAACCGTGCCCCTTCAATCTCTGGATAAGGAGCGCCGCACTTTGGACAGGCCTTCATTAAAGATGCCCCACAATAGACGCAATGTTTCCAGCCGGGTAAGATTGATTGTTTGCACGCGGGACATGTGCTAGCCTGCCCTGGTGCCATCTCCTCGTCATACCGTTTTTCGCCGGTAAAGTATGCTAATAGTGCCTCAGATGATGGTAAAAGCGGTGCCAGGTACGATTGAATGCGGTTGCGTAGCAAGATGCTCAAAAGTAAGTGGTCTGGATAGACAAGCGTTGAGTGGATTTGATTTGCAAAGGATATCGCCCAATCAAGGCATTCCAGCGATTCTTGTGAAAATGGCCGCATCTGATCTGTTTCTTTGCTGCCAGATACTGTTGTGAACCCCGAAGCATTGAGGGTTTCGTCAAATGGAGATGAGACATCATCTTCGATACGATTTTTCTCATCTTCCTCTCCTGGTTCATCTTCAATATCCACCTCATCGACCTGTCTGAGGCTCAAACCCAGGCGTCGACGAGCCGGATCAAGGCGCAGGATACGCATGCGGAGCTGCTGTCCCTCGTGCAAGTTGTTTCCAGGAACCATGTCGGGAGCCAGCTCTGATAAGTGAATAAGCCCCTCGATGCCGTCCTCGATGCGGGCAAATACACCAAAAGGAGCAATTCTGGTAATGGTGCCGGTGACGACCTGGCCAACTTTATAGCGCTGCTCTACCGTTTTCCAGGGATTCGCCTGCGCGCGTTTAATCGACAGCGCGATTTTCTTTTTCTCCTTATCGACGCTCAATACCTGTACTTCCACCTCCTGCCCAATCTTGAACAGTTCACCAGGGTGATTAACAGGATTCCAGGATAGCTGGCTGACATGCATCAGACCCTCTACTCCTCCCAGGTCTACAAAGAGACCAAAGCTGGCGATATTGCTAACCACACCGCGACGGATTTCACCGGGCTGTAATTCTGCTATGAGTTTTTCGCGACGTTGTAGTTGCCACTCTTGATAAGCTCTCCGTTCTGCCACGAGATAATACTGAAAAAAATCAGGTTGGGACCTCTTCTCAAGAAACGGATATTGAGCGTATAGATAAGAATGCATGTGGATCGCGGTTAAATCCAGGTTGAGAGAAGCCGACATGTGTACTACTCTGGCGTCATTCTGTTTAATAAGCCCCATCAAGATATGTTCCGGCAAAATTTCTTTTGCTCGCATAATCGCGGCGTTCGATTGAGCCGCTAGCAGCGCGTAACGGGTTGTGAGAGCTAATTTACCAGGCTCAGGAATCTGTTGCATCCAATTGACGCTGTCGCTCATATTACTGTTCCTCCAATGAGCTTCCACACTCGAAGCAGAACCGTGCCCCCTCGATTTGTGGGCGCGGAGCGCCACATTTGGGACAGGCTCTCGCTAACGATGCCCCACAGAAGACGCAATGCTTCCAATTGAGCTGAACGGGACGCTTGCAGGCCGGACACAGGCTTGCTTGCGCAGTAATGTTGATGCTGGGAGTAGCAATCGGCTGTACATGTAATCGTCCCGATACGGTAGTTTGTGGTCGAGCGGCCGAATCGAGGTAAACTACTTTCAAACGCCCTCCCATGCGGTTCGGAGCCAGCATCCAGCGACCGCGATCATTCAGTTCATTGGCTGTTATAACCACCACTTTTTGCTGGCTCGCGTTGAGCCTCGACATCTCCTCAAACAGTGGTTTCAGCAAATGTTCTCCCGTCTCCCGATTCATCGTTGGAACAAAAGTATCCAGGTCGTCGATCAGGATGACACATGGTGAAGATTTTGTCTGGTCGAAGAGCCCGCGTATCAGGCCGCGCCCGCTTTTCAGGGAGTTGTAATCTCGAACGGGAAGATTGAAGTCTTCGATACGCCTGTTGTCCCGTTCGACTTCGCGAATAATCTCAAGCATCGTCTGCGCGGAGAGTGTGAGCAAAGGCACATTCGCCTCTCCCGCCAGTGCCCGTACAAGCAGGGTCCTTTCGCTTGTGCGCGGCCCGATCAGCAGCACGCCGGATGGCGCTAGACGATTTGTAGCCTCCGTATCCCGTGGCAGCTTCAGAAAATCGACCACGTCTTGCAGATTGCTTTTGACCTCGTCCAATCCAGGGAGATCTGCGAAGGTCATAGTGGGACGCTCGAACGTTTTGAGAATGCGCCTGGAATTCCCAAACTGCACGGTGACGATGCTGGGACTGCGCATGCCATTCAGCAGCAACTGATCCATGTAACCAGCGTAAACAGGCCCCATGCCTTCCATGAGGCGGGACAGCAGAACGTCGGGTGATGGCAGCAGCGAGCCAAGGAACGCCTGCACGCGGTGATGGCTTAAAACGCTCAAAAGCAGGTGGTCGGGATTGACAGATGGTATCTGGTAGAGCATCGCGCCGGTAATGGCCCAATCGATACACTCCTGCGCCTCAATAGTAAGTGGTAAAGGGCTATTGGGAGCATCTACAAACGTACGAGTATCGAAAACCTCGGCTGCACGCGCGAGTATAGCCTCTGCATCCAATCCTAATACGCCCAATATCCTGTTTACTCCATCGTCGTTTGAGCGGAGAAGGCTCAGTAAGAGATGCTCTGGAGATACTGCTCTCGCGCCCATATCCAGCGCGGCCAGTTCCGCGAAGCGCAATACGTTGCGCACCGGTAAGAGCCAATCAGGGTCGGGTTCTTGCATGCCCGTTGTCACATTATTCATTCCTTGCTCCTTCATGAAAGCTTCCGTAATCAGGTCTTCAACCAGCTGGCTCTGCCGCCGCTGCTTGCCAGGGTAGCGCCTGGCCGTCAATTCTTCGAGTTTTTGCTTGGCTGATTCGCTGAGATTAAAGTGCTGCCGGTGTTGTGTTGTTTGCTTCTCGTCCAATTTACGTTCACCTCCTCTATTTGGCACAATTATAGCCCAATTTTTGGGCCTTATCAAGGGGAAAATGCATGAATTTCGTGATGAAACAGGTGGTTGTCCAGAAGTTCATCAGCTCATATGTGATGACCTGGCTGCATGAAGGGGCACGAGAGATTCTTCGCTGCGCTCAGAATGACACTCCGGGCCTGTCATTCTGAGCGCAGCGAAGAATCTCTGGCAAGAAGCTGTGCAGCCGCTCCGACTTGTGTCGCTCAGCCTACTTCTGAGGAATCACCGGGACGAAACTGATGCTGCTGTGCCAATTTCGTGGTATAATAGTAAGGTTATTGGAAAGAATATTCTATGAAAAGCATGTTAAAGGACGGAACGGCATGCCAGAATTCAAGGTGGAGGCACCATTTTATCCGACGGGCGATCAGCCGGAAGCCATTGAGCAACTGGCCGAGGGAATTCGCAAGGGGTATAAGATGCAGACGCTGCTGGGCGTGACGGGCAGCGGCAAAACGTATACAGTCGCGAAAATCATCGAGCAGGTGCAGAAGCCAACGCTGGTACTGGCGCCGAATAAGACGCTCGCGGCGCAGCTATACAGCGAATTCAAGGAGTTTTTCCCCAACAACGCGGTAGAGTATTTCGTCTCTTACTACGACTACTACCAGCCAGAAGCATACATCCCGCGCACAGACACCTATGTCGAAAAAGAGAGCATGCTGAACGAGGAGATCGAAAAACTGCGCCTTTCGACGACGCGCAGCCTGTTCGAACGTAGGGATGTTCTGATAGTCGCCTCGGTCTCCTGCATCTACGGCCTGGGCAGTCCAGAGGAATATGGAGAGGTCGTGCTGACGCTGAAGGTGGGTGAGGAACGTCGTAGAGACAAAATACTGCGCCACCTGACGGACATCCAATACGAGCGCAACGACTCCAACTTCATTCGCGGGCGCTTCCGCGTGCGCGGCGATGTGCTTGAAATCTTCCCGGCCTACGAGGATGTCGCCGTGCGTATCGAGTTTTTTGGCGATGAGATCGAGCGCATGACCGAGATCGACCCACTGACCGGCGAGGTGCTGGGCAAGAGGCAGCGCCTGGATATCTACCCCGCCAAACACTGGGTGACGACGCAGGAACGATTGAATCACGCCATTGAACTGATCGAGGCCGAATTAGAAGAACGCCTGGCGCAACTGGAAGCCGAGGGCAAAGTGCTTGAGGCGGCGCGTTTGAAGCAGCGTACCAACTTCGATATCGAAATGTTGCGCGAAACCGGCTTCTGTTCGGGCGTTGAGAACTATTCGCGCCACCTGGCGGGCCGTGCGGCGGGCGAGCAGCCCTGGACGCTGATGGACTACCTGCCGGACGATTACCTGCTGGTCGTAGACGAGTCGCACGTGGCACTGCCGCAGGTGCGCGGTATGTATGCCGGCGACCGCTCGCGCAAGCAGGTGCTGGTCGATTACGGTTTCCGCCTGCCCTCGGCCCTGGATAACCGCCCACTGACCTTTGCCGAGTTCGAGCGCCAGATCAACCAGGCGCTCTTCGTCTCGGCCACGCCTGGGCCATACGAGTACGAGCATAGCCAGGCAGTCGTGGAACAGGTCATTCGCCCGACGGGCCTGCTCGACCCGCAGATCAGCGTGCGCCCGACCCGGGGCCAGATCGATGATCTGATCGTAGAGATACGCAACCGTGTCTCCAAGGGACAGCGCGTCCTGGTAACGACCTTGACCAAGAAGATGGCCGAGGACCTCGCGGACTACCTGCAAGAGCTAAGCATCAAGGTACATTACCTGCACTCTGAAATCGATACGATTGAGCGTGTTGAGATTTTGCGCGACCTGCGACTGGGCGTTTACGACGTGGTTGTCGGCATCAACCTGCTGCGCGAGGGATTGGATCTACCCGAGGTCTCGCTGGTGGCCATTCTCGATGCCGATAAAGAGGGCTTCTTGCGTTCGGAGGGTTCGCTGATTCAGATGATTGGGCGTGCCGCGCGCCACGTCGAGGGCAGCGTAATCATGTATGCCGATACGGTCACAAAGTCGATGCAGCGCGCTATCGACGAGACGAACCGCCGTCGCAAAATTCAGACTGCTTTCAATGAGCGCAACAATATTACGCCTCGTGGCATCAAGAAGGACGTGAAGACCCTATCCGAGCGCATCAAGGCGATGAGCGGCGCGAATGCCGAAGCTGCCGATAGTAAGGCAGTGGCAACGGTTCTCGCGACCATTCCGAAGGAAGAGGCGCTGCGCTTGATTCGGGACCTGGAATCACAGATGCGTAACGCGGCCAAGCAGCTAGAATTTGAGAAGGCGGCACAACTGCGCGACCAGATTATTGAGATCCGGCGGGCCATGGTCGAATAGAGAATCCTTCTGGACATCCGCGGGCCAGAGGGTGTGAAAGAATTTATCAAGGCCTGGGCATCTCTATAATTTCTTCATGTTGAGTAGGCTGTGCCTGCGTGTGTAAACTTCGAGCAGTTCTTTCAAGAGAGCGGTGACGCGCGGGAGTGAAGATGCCAGTGACAGTCATCAGCACCCCTAACAATCCCATGAGCAGCAAGGTATCTCGCGCGCCAATATGGGCTGATGTAACTGTAAAGATGGCCGCTCTGTGGCATGAGTGCAACTTCTCCCTCAGCAAGACTATTCAATAATTGGCAGCAAGATATGCGAAGCATGTATCTCATTATGTAGCACAGTATTTGTTGCGACCTGTCCCTGGGTTTCCTCTCCAAACATACCACCAGTATTCAGGTTGCGGTCATAGCGCGGGAAATCGCTGCTCGTCACCTCTACCCGCAGGCGGTGTCCGGCCTGAAACACCTGAGCCGTCGACCACAAATCTATCTCAAACGTATAGACCTCTCCCGGCACCATCAGCTCGGTTCGTTCCAACGAATTGCGAAATCTGGCGCGTAGAATACCATCGCAGACGGACATCGAGCGGCCATCCGGCCAGACATCGCATAGGCGCACGACCCAGTCTGTATCAGGAGCAGTTGACATGCCGTAAAGGACGGCTTTTACGGGGCCAATGATGGTTAAATCCTGTTTGAGTGGCTGGGTCGTGTAGGTGAGCATCCGGCCCTCAACCGGGCGATGGTCCTTGGGTCCCAGTTCAGGATAGGTGAGCAGGCTGGGTACCGGGTCTTCAGGGTCATATTCGTAGCTATCTTCCGCCTCGGAATGCTCCGGCGGCTCAAAAGAGAGGTGGCCGCTGTTCAGTGAGGTTTCGCTTTTGCCTGCGCCTCCGCGGAAGTATAACGGGCGATAGGTTATGTTCTCCGGCGGCCATGCTTGCATCTCCAGCCAGCGGTTCGCGCCCATCAGGAAGATACGCACCGGCGGATCATTCATGATGCCGTTCTCTATGCCCTTGAGCCAGTAGTCGTACCAGCGCAATCGATAGTCATACAGGTCGAAAGCGGCTTCCGGCCCGAAATCCAGTTCACCCACCTCACTTTTACCGATGTTAGTGGGGCCATGAATCCAGGGGCCGATGATCAGCCGCTGGTTGGCACGGCATTCTGGTGTTCTCCCATGCGCCCGGATGCCCTGGAAACTGCGCAATGTGCCATCGAGAAAGCAATCGAACCAGCCTCCTAAATGCAGAATTGGTACATCCACCTCTGAATACTTGAGCGAGAGGTTCATAGGCCACCAGTACAGTCCATCTTCCGGGTGGTTCAAGTCCTCGAAATACCAGCCGGCAAGCTCTTCCAATGGTGGGCAGGATTTGAGGGGCAGGTGACGAAACCAGTCATCCATATTCGCCACGGCATCCTCGAGACCTTCTCGCTGTGCCTCCATACCTGGAGGAGCTGTTTCATGCTTCAAGCCGGCCAGTATCTCTTGCAGCGTCCAACCAAGATTGAGAGCGAGTTGGAATGCGCCATAGCGGTAGAGAAAATCACGATAATGATCTGAGCCACCTTCGCGGACAAAGAGCGCCTTTAAGTGTGGCGGGCGTGTTGGCGCGACCAGGTATTGTGTGAAGCCAGAGTAGGAGCCATCGACCATTCCTACGTTGCCATTCGACCACGGCTGTGTCCCGGCCCATTCGATGGTATCATAGCCATCCTGGTGTTCGCCCCAGGCATCATCGCGAAACACCTCGAATTTTCCCTCTGATGCGTAGCGCCCGCGCACATTTTGCCCAATGAATACATATCCACGACTGGCGAAATATTCACCTTTATACTGGCAGCGCTGCGTCAATTCATAGGCAACGCGCTCAAGAATGACGGGATAGCGCCCCTCTAGCTGTGGCCGGTACACATCCGCGCGCAGGACGGTGCCATCACGCATGGGGATGGGTACATTGCGCTCGACCTGGATTGTGTGGGTGGGTTGGGATTGCATGAGATACTCTCCAGTGTCGTCTTTCAATCGATACAGATCCTTACTTCGCAGTATTGTACCATCCAGGGCTTAGGTTTTAAAGTGATCTCAGGCAGTCTAGCAGGAGAATTTGCTTTTCGGGCGAACGAAAGTACTCACTGGTGATTCCCTATAAGCGGACGAGAGATTCTTCGTTGCACTCAGAATGACATGGTGGACATGTCATTCTGAGTGCAACGAAGAATCTCTCGTCCCTTTCATGCAGCTGAGCCACCTCAGCTGAACCGAGGGACTTATGGGGAATCACCAGAGTACTCAGGCTACCAGAAAATACACCAGATGGTACAATAGTAGTTGCTGGCACCTGCCGATCACATTTTCCCAGAAAGGACAACCATCCATGGCTCATGACCATCACGATCATATGCCGGATCACCATCAACCTACCCAGAGTGACTACCTGAGCGGGCCGCAAATACTGCCACGGCGCGTTCATCCCAATATGACCGTTGCCGAACTGATTGATCAACAGTACCAGGCATATAACGCCGCCCGGCTCAATGAAGCTGCGCGGCTCTATGTCGAGCAAATGCTGGCGCTTGAAAATGATGTCACCATCGGCCTCACTATGGCCGGCGCGCTTACTCCCGCCGGTCTGGGTGGATGCATCCTGACCTTGATGGACTATGGATTCGTTGATTTCATCATCAGCACGGGTGCGAATCTGTACCACGATATGCATTACGCGCTCGCCATGGCACTGCACCGTGGAGATTTTCGCCTGGATGATACGAAATTACAGGAAGAGGGGGTGATTCGCATTTATGATATCCTCTTCTCAGACCGGGTATTGCTCGATACCGATGCGTTCGTGCGCGAATCCTTAAAAAGTTTGCCCAATCGACCCATCTCAACGTCGGAACTGCATTATCACCTCGGTACACAATTGCTCAAGGCCGGTGTGAACCCTGAGTATTCGGTGCTGGCCCAGGCCGCGGCCTGGAATGTTCCGATCTACACCTCATCGCCGGGCGATTCGTCTATTGGCATGAATGTAGCGCGTAACGCCCTTGACGGAAGCCGGCTGACGCTCGATCCCCTGGCCGACGTTAATGAGACGACGGCAATTGTGCATCATGCCACGCGGAACGGTGTTATCATTCTCGGTGGCGGCAGCCCCAAGAACTTCTACCTGCAAACACAGCCTCAATTGTGGGAAGTCCTGGGCATCCAGAAAGGTGGGCATGACTTCTTTATTCAGATCACGGCTGACGCACCCCATTGGGGTGGTCTCTCCGGCGCGACACCATCCGAAGCTGTCTCATGGGGCAAGATCAAGCCGGATCAGCTCAATAGCACGGTTGTCATCTATGGTGATTCCACTATTGCTTTACCTCTCCTCACAGCTTACGCGGTAAGTAAAGCCCAACGGCGCCCGCGCAAAGAATTGTTTGTGCAGCGAGAAAAACTCTTACAAGAGTTGCATGAGGCGTATATGAAGGGAAAAGAGATGAGGCCGTAGGAGCTGAGCGTAACGAAGTGAAGTCCATATCAATCCTTCGCGCCCACCGCCAATACATCGGATTGACAGCCTGGCCATCTTACTTTGCGCAACCACATTACCGGGTAAGAGCGTGAAAGGGATTGATGGCTTGTAACTACTGTTGCGATTAGATCGAACCGATCTCCGACATTAGGTGGATTAACAGATTGCCATTAGATGGAGGCAGCCTGGTTATTAGATACAAGATGCGCATACGTTAATTTGCATTAGCTTGACAATCTAATGTATAATACCCTGGTGTGCGAAAATTTGCCTATGTCGTACATGGACAATGCTACTGGTGGGGAACCTGTAGGAACGGTGGAGTAGCAGAATGGCAAACCAGCTTATAGTCTAGTAACAATGGAGGTTTGTTCGATGCTTGTGCATTTGATGCTGGAACTCTATGGGTGTGATCGGGAACTCCTGACCAACGAACTCCTCGTGAGGCGCGTACTGGATGAGTATCCAGAGCGCGTACAGATGGAGAAGGTCAGCCCTGTACACCTGTATCAGATTGAAACGTCTAACCCGCTGGATGCCGGTTTATCCGGTTTCGTGGTGATCGCGCAGAGCCATATCAGCCTGCATGCCTGGCCCGAGTACGGTGAAGTCGATATCGACATCTGTTCGTGCAAGGAGTTCAGCCAGGAAGACGCTATTGCTTTCGCGAAAGAGATGTTTCAGACCGACGACGTAGAGTCGCATTTCGTTGTACGCGGCAACCGCTCTCTGCGACCGGAAACGCCCGATCCAGAGCGCTATGAAGCTGCCATGGCCGCTCGCATGGCGAAAATGGCGGTGCGCTAAAAAGAAGGACATTGATGCTATGAATGAACCGCTTGTGACCCAGTTTGGTGCCCCTGATGCGCCCTATTGCGACCCGGCTACCGCCCATGTGACGATCATTCCGGCTCCGCTGGAATATAGCGTATGCTACATAAAAGGGACCGAACACGGGCCACAGGCGATTCTTAATGCCTCAAGCCAGATGGAATTATACGATGAGGAACTTGATTGGTGTCCCATCGAAGCTGGTATTTATACTCGCCCATCCCTCGATTACAGCGGCATGGATCATAGCGCTGCCCTGAAAGCGACCGGCGATGCCGCGCGTGAAGTCTTGCAGCGCGGGCAGCTTCCATTGACGATCGGCGGCGAGCATTCTCTCTCCGCGCCTGTTATTGCCGCCGTACATAATTATTTCCCTGATCTCATGGTTGTTCACATCGATGCCCATGGTGATTTGCGCGATCAGTATGAAGGCACACCTCTTTCTCATGCCTCGATTGAAAGACGTGTGGTAGATATGGGCATTCCTCTGACAGAAATCGGTATTCGCAGTTTCAGCCCTGAAGAGGCCGAGTTCATGAAGACGCGGCCCAATGTGGCGATTGTCTGGGGCTACCAGATGGCTAATGGAACGGCAATTATCCCCTGGGAGCGCCTGAGCAAGCACACCTATGTCACCATTGACCTCGACGCGCTCGATCCCTCAGAAATGCCCGCCGTTGGAACCCCCGAACCTGGCGGCCTGCACTGGTATCAACTCCTTGATCTCTTCCGAGAAATCTGCCGCCGCACTACCATAGTTGGTATGGATGTAGTTGAACTCTGTCCGATGCCGGGACAGGTACGAGCCGATTTCCTGGCCGCCAAACTGGTCTATAAGATGATCGGCTACCGCTTTGCCGGGCTACGTTAGCGGGTCTGGCCCCAGGCCGGTGATGAATTTTCACGAACAAAACCGATAATCTAAGTGGTCTTAGCCGTGTCATTCTGAGCGCAGCGAAGAATCCCTGGCGCGCTGGACACGGATTCTTCGCTGCGCTCAGAATGACACGGCATGGGGCGCTTCCCGATTGTGATGATAAAAATTCATTATCGGCCCCTACGCTCCATTGCGCAGTTTGTACACTTTGATAGCAACTTGCAGGGTGAGCCAGTTGCTGCGTTCTTGCAGATCGATATCACATAACGATTGCAGGCGATCCAGGCGCTGGATGAGCGTATTGCGATGGACATACAACCGGTTGGAGGTGCGTGTGAGATTTCCGGCGCACTCGAGGTAGGTTTCCAGCGTATCCAACAAATCAGTTCCCTTGCGTGCGTCGTAGTTGGCGATGCGCCCGACCTGGTCCTGATACATATCGCGTAAGTCATCCATGCGCGCGATCTTATACAGGTAGCGATAGACCCCTAAATCGTTGAAATGCGTTACGTCTCCTTCGCGGTTCAGACTCTGCCCCATTTGCAACGCCTCGCCAGCCTCGGCGAAGCCGCGCCGGTAGTCGCTCGCATTGCGGCATATATTGCCGATGCCTGCCGAGAGATGTACTTTATGCTCGTTGCGCATCTGCTGGAACAAGTCGCGCAGCCACGTTTTCAAACGCGAACCTGATGGATCCTTACTGAGGCAAACGATGCAGGTAAGCAGATTCTCCCGCTCATACACTAATGATCCAGGAAAATTATCCAGAAGCCGCCGCCGTATCTGCCCGCTAATACGTTTGTGCGTCTCGAGCCGATCAGTAGTGGCGGGAGTGGGAACCTGGCGGGTAGAGGAGCTTGCTCCGACCTGGGAAGCCTGCTCCGCTCTGAGATGTGGAGCTTGCGGAGCGCCTTTCCATTCTCTCGCGCCCCGCTGTTCTTCCAGGTGAACTCCCCGCCCGCTTGATTCCCGCGACTGTGTATGTTGTGCTGTACTGTATCCATACTCTTCGCCATCACCGGCATCAACATGCGCGATTTCAATCGTCACAATAGCATGAGGCCTGGATAGATCACAGCCGAGAAAGTTTGCGCGCTGGCGTAGCGTATCTTCTGAATCATATGTCCCTTGCGCCAGATCATCAAAGAAGCCCTTGATGAGATTCTTCTGCGCCAGCAAATCCACCAGGTGGCTGTTCTTAATTGCCAGCGCTACCTGGTTGGCGATGGTGCTTAACAGCGTCGAATCTTCTGCTGTATAGCGTCGTGCCTTACTCGAATAACAATTGATCAGCCCGAGATGTTCAGTCCCGGCGATTAATGGCAGGGAGAGCAACGACTTATAATGCGAATCTTTTACGGGATTCAGGTGTTCCAGTACGTGCGTGCTCGTCTCGGATAGTTGTCCCTGGGGGGATGTAGAGGCCGCGAGTGAAGCTTGCGGAGCACCTTTCAATTCTATCGCGCCCTGGACCGGGGCTACTCGCAACTTATCCCAGGCCTGTCGATCAATGTCAATTGTTCGAAAGCTTAGCGCGCGATCGCTTAGATGAGGCGATGAGGCGCGTACCGTCAGGCGCCCGCGAGTCGAGTCGAGCAACATGATCACACAAAGATCAACTTCTATGATCTGCGCCGTCAGGGTTGCAAGCGAGCGCAGCATATCATCGAGATATTGGCCCGAACTGATCGTCTGGCTCAACACTGAGAGATTCGTTAAAATGTTCAGCTTCCTCTGTGTACTTTCGTACAGCTGTGCATTCTCAATGGCTCTGGCAGCCAGAGCCGCCGTATTGCTCACAAACACCTGGTGTTGTTCAGTAAACTCGTATGGCGCGGCAGTGTGCATCGTAATGATGCCGATCAGGTGGCGATCTTTGGCAACGATAGGCACGGTCATTGTTGACTGGAACTTCTCTTCCTCTAATTCTGGAAAATAGCGGAAGCGTGGGTCGTTCATGGCCTCTTCTTTCAGGATCACCGGTTGCAATGTCATGCCAACCCAGCCCGTAATCCCCTCGCCGAGAGCCAGTTCGATCTTGCCCACCAGGTGCGAGTATGGCTCGCTCGTACTGGCCAGAATCAGGCGTTCTTTATCCCGATTAAAGAGGTAAATGAAAGCAGCGTGACAGGAAATGGCGCGCACAAGCGTGTCCACCAGGTGGCGCAGTACTACATCAAGCTTCAGAGTCGATCCTACTGTTGAGATTACCTCGTTCAGCAAGGTGTTTTCCTGTGTGCGCGCATCAAGTGCCGCCCGCAGCTCAGCAATTTCTCGCAGAAGCTCATCGATTGTGCGCTCAGGCACATGACCTGCACCATCTTCCGGCGAAACCAGTTTGGAAGACATGCCGACCTCCTGATCTTTTCCTGCATACACCATATATGATGGGCATTGTACCTGTTTTCCTCCCTCGCGTCTAGGGTTTTGCCCTCCCCTTTTGCTAATTCCTACCAATGTTCGTCTCTATACTGCGATTTTCCTTGCTTATCGACGGTTTTTAAGTGCTACTTCGTAACATAATGCCTATAGATCAACATTCATCGCAAACCTTTGGTAATCTGAGCGACCCAGGCCGTGTCATTCTGAGCGCAGCGAAGAATCTGAGTGCAACGAGACCGAGATTCCCCGCTTCGATTGGAAAAATTCATTAGGGACAGGTCTTGTGCCTGCCCCGGATACTAAACAATAAAAATTCCATAAAATTTATCATCAAGCTGTTCCAACCAGAGAAAACTACTGGTAAGATCACCTTGATTCTGATATACTTGAGGCGTAAAATATTTCCCGGCATTTATGTGTTGTGTGCGTTGTTCTCAGAACATGCAGCATGAGTCGTCATTTGCCGGATTGGAAACGTATTATCAGGGAAATTCTCAGGGGCATGGAGAACTTCTGGAGGCAGGCATCCCTGATAAGGTGAGACAGGCCGGTCGATGGACTGCTCACAAAGGTTGCTCGTACAGTACATCGTAATTATTGGTTTTTAGTAGTTTTCTGAAGGAGTAGGAGTACAACACCATGGCTTCCGATGTTGTGGCAATCCCTGAAGAACGTGGAATAGAGACGCATGGTATAGAACGCGTCTCCCCCTCTACCCGTAGTCATATTCGTATCGTCGACAATTTCACCATGTGGCTTTCCGCCAATCTGGTCATTTCAACCGTCGCGCTCGGAGCGATAGCCAACCCGATTTTTCGCCTCGGTTTCTGGGATGGTCTGGCGGTTATCATCATCTTCAATGCCCTTGGTGTTTTGCCGGTCGCATTTTTCTCGACGCTCGGTCCCAAGCTCGGCTTGCGCCAGATGACGATTACACGTTTCGCTTTCGGCTGGGTAGGTGGCATTATCATGGCGCTTTTCAATGTCGCCGCCTGTCTTGGCTGGTCTACTGTCAACGTCATCATTGGTGGCCAGCTGGTAAATTCCTTGTCTAATGGCGCTATTCCCGTCTGGGCAGGCATTCTTGTGATCGCAATTCTCACCACCCTGGTCAGTATTTATGGCTACAGGTATGTACATCGCTACGAACGCTATTCCTGGATACCGATGGCCATCATTTTCCTGATCCTGTTCATTGTCGCCGTGCCGCACATGAAAATTATTCCAACGCCTGTATTCGGAGCCGCTGAAATCGCCGGATTCATCTCGTTTGGTGGCGCGATCTACGGCTTCGCGACCGGGTGGAGCTCTTACGCGGCAGACTATAACGTCAACCAGCCGGAGAACACAGCGGCTGCTCGTGTCTTCTGGCTCACCTTCCTGGGAGTGTTCATCCCCTGTGTGCTGTTAGAGACACTGGGGATGGCCTTTACGAGCTGGATATCAAATAGTAGTGGTGGCGCTTTGCTCGCCGGTGTTGCCGCGCCGTTAGGTACCTTTGGAAGCATCCTTGTAGCGTTGCTCGCGCTCAGCACGGTCGCTAACAATATTCCGAACGACTATAGCCTGGGCCTTTCCATGCAGGTTCTCGGCAAAGCATTCATGCGAGTTCCGCGCTACGTCTGGACGCTCATCGGAGCAGTGGTGTACATCGTCGTCGCGATTCTGCTTGTCACGTTCACCAGCAGCTTTAACGACACGCTGAACAGTTTCATGCTGCTTGTAGCCTACTGGCTGGGACCCTACGCGATTATTCTCGTCATCGAACACTTTGTGTTCCGCAGGGGGCGCTATAATGTCGATGGTTGGAACACGGCCAGCCTGCTACCAACGGGCTGGGCCGCTATCGTGGCGATGATCATCGGTCTGGTAGGCGCCTATCTCGGGTTTTCTCAAGCCCTGGTTCTTACCTCGAACACTCTGGGTGCGATCCCCGGCGTCACCGTAACGCCGTTCGGTTGTTCCGGTGGTGTCTGTACGTTTGGGATTACAGGTGTGTTAGGAGGTCTGGTCAATGGTGGCATGGATATAGGCTTCGAACTGGGCCTGGTGCTTGCCGGTATCTCCTACCTCATCCTGCGCGCCATCGATGTGCGGACTGCACGCGATAGAGTCGGTTTAGACGAGGCGGCAGCAGTTGGCGGTAAGTAGTTTTGCCGCTAAGCAGTAGGAACAGAAGCAGGCAGTCGCCATCGACTGCCTGCTTCCTTTACTTTTCAACATAAAAAAGAGGAACGTTTCATGCAATATGATCTTCTCGTGCGTCACGCACAACTTCATCGCCGTCAGGGCCTCGTCGATATCGCCGTCAAGGATGGACTCTTTGCCAGTATCGCCAACGACCTTTCCACAGCTACCGCTACCCGCGAGATCGATGCCGGAGGTCGACTCGTCTCACCCCCGTTTATCGATGCTCATGTGCATCTCGATGCGGTACTCACGGTCGGGCAACCCCGCTATAATTCGACCGGCACGCTGCTGGAAGGTATTCAGATCTGGAGCGAGCGCAAGCCGAGCCTGACCGTCGAGGATACCAGGAAACGCGCCCTTGAAGAGATTCGCTGGGAGGTTGCACAGGGCACATTGCACATTCGCAGCCACGTCGATGTCTGCGACCCCAATCTGACTGCCCTGCGTGCCTTGCTCGAGGTGCGTGAAGAGGTGCGCGATATCTGCGACCTGCAGCTCGTCGCCTTTCCCCAGGATGGCATTCTCTCGTTCCCCAACGGGCGCGAATTGATGCGCAAGGCTATGGAACTCGGCTGTGATGTAGTAGGGGGCATTCCGCACTACGAGTGGACGCGTGATATGGGCGTCGAGGATGTTCATTATGTTTTTCAACTGGCCAGGGAGTTCAATCGCGACATCGACTGCCATTGCGACGAAACCGATGACCCCCATTCGCGTTTCACCGAGGTAATGGCTGCCGATACCCTTGAGCAGAGCTGGCAGGGACGTGTCACGTCCAGTCACTGCACCGCCATGCACTCCTATGACAATGCCTACGCCTTCAAGCTCATTCGCCTGCTGGCCCGCGCCCAGGTCAACATCGTCGCCAACCCGTTCGATAATGTCGTCCTGCAAGGTCGCTTCGACACCTATCCCAGGCGCCGCGGCATCGCGCGTGTTAAAGAATTACTCGCCGCCGGCGTCAACGTCGCCCTTGGGCACGATTCGATCATGGACCCCTGGTTCCCGCTCGGCAGGGGCGATATGCTCGCCGCCGCCCAGCTTGCGCTCTTCCTCTGCCACATGAGCGGTTACGAAGAGATCAACGACGTACTTGACCTGATTACCACCAATGCCGCCAGAACATTGCGCATCCAGGATGGCTATGGCATCGAAGAGGACAAACCGGCCAGCTTCCTTATCCTCGATGCACCCTCGGCCTTCGAAAGCCTGCGACTCATCCCGGCCCGCCTGCACGTCTTCAAAAATGGTCGCGAAGTCGCATTCACCACTCCCGCCCGGAGCATTGTCAAGAGAACAGGAGATGAGGAAGGAAAAGAGGTCACCTATCGCCCGTGATGGGATACTATCGCCGGCTCGCATAGGGTAGGGGCGACCACGAGCGCGATCAATCGGCTCTCTACCGGTCGCCCTGGTAGTTCCCCCGTTTCCATTGTGTGGGCACCTATAGTCGTCCCTACAAAATATTCACTGCGCGCGCCGCTAACAATATAATGATCGTCATCGAGAGCAGCGCCTCGACCATCATCAGCATTTTAGCCCTGCGCGTCAATGGAAACGTGTCCGCCGGGCTGAGAGCTGTAGCCCCGGTAAACGCCAGAAAAAGATAATCAAAGAAGAGCGGGCACCAGTGTTCATCTGTGTTGAATGGTTGGTCCTGCTGTTGTGGAAACACGAAATCGACCGGCTTATACCCGGCCAGGTGGCGTTTTAAAGGCCCGCCGCCATCAATTTCAAAATACCACAAAGCAAACACCAGCACATTTAATCCCCACAGCAGCCCGGCCGACTGCAACAAGTTGATCGCATGATTGTTCTCAGGCAGCGTCTGTATCAATAGTGCCAGCCCTATCGCCAGCACAATCGTTACCACGCCCAGCAAGACTAAAGCCAGCAGCCGGATAGTAAAGTGCGGCAGATGATAGCCCGCCAGCCATGCTACAGCGAAAGGCGCTATCAGCACCCCCTCAATCGCCAGCAGCAACCAGCTTGGCCCGATAATCAGCTTTTCTGGTAGAAACAGGTAGATCACACCTGTCGCTAAGATCCCAATCAAGGCTGTCCATCGGGGCAACATATGTGCCCGCATCAACTTCTTTTTAGAGAAATCGCCAGTCTCGTTCGTACTCGTTTCTTGTGTTTTATTCACCTGGCTCATATGTCTTGCCCATTTTTCTCTATCCGCGCGATCCATTGCTCTATTGTACTCACCGGTACTGGAAAATACAAGCTGGCTTATCTCTGGAATCGTGTCGTGGTTTTAGTAAGGGTGTACCCTTGAGGTCGCCCTCTTCTCAAAGATTACAATCTTCTCACAAAAGAGCTTGTAACGTGCAAAAATGCCCTGCTTCTGGTATAGTACAGCATCATCAACATTTGCAGGTAAGCCAACGTTGGATGATCTTTGCGGTCGTTCAACATCGTGGGGGAGTGTTTGGAATGATGGAAGTGGAGCAACAGGTCTCTCATCTGCACGCTACTCAAGTATTTAACGCCATCCTTCAAGAATTCAGCGCCATTACAGATTATCGCACGCTGCGCGATAGTTTGCCCCGGCGCCTTGCTCATTTATTTCATTGCCGCTGCGTGCTGCTGTATCAACGCATAGGAGAAACCTTGCAATTCGCAGCGGGTAGCTACGACGATCACCCCGGCTGGTCGGCCTCTTTGCTGGCAGTCGCCCATATCAATCCCATCGACCTCAAAGGGAATACGCTTGAGGCTCAGGCCTGGCGTATACGTCATGCTGTCACCTCACCACCGCATAGCATGCAGCCAACGATAATCGCCGTCCCTCTTGTCTACCGGCAGCGCGTTACCGGCGTTCTCGTCGCAATCCGCAACAACACGCCGGAAACACAGCCGCTTGTGCTTGACGAAACATCTCAGGCTCGGTCGCCTGCACACTGGACTACAAATGACGTGCAGGTTGTAGAGACGGCTGCCAATATCATTGCCATGCAACTGGAGAATACGCGCTTGCTCGAGCGTGAGCGCGACCGCATTCGTGAACTTTCGCTCCTTAACAGCATTAGCAGCCAGGTGAACGGTTCGATGCACGACCTGAACCGCCTGCAGGCAATCGTCACGCAGCGTACCAGGGAGATTTCCGCTGCCGATATGTGCGGCCTGCTGCTCTCGTCTACGCCAGCGGATACGCTGCCCTGGCTCTCACCAACCTTACAGGCTATGCTCTGGCAGCATTTTAGCAGCCAGCACGATGTCAATTCAGCGCCTCTCATTCTCGAACGACCCGGTGATAGTGAATCGGCAGGCTACCTGGATCAGCTACCGCAAGCGATCAAGACCTTTTTTGCCATTCCTTTACTCGCCAGAGAGATAGGAACGCGCATGAGCATATTGAACCGGTATGGAGAGACAGCACATTTCACTGCTGTGCCCATGGAGACGGCAGGTACCGCCAGGACAGTACAGCCGGTAGCGCCAACGCCTCCACAGACAAAGCGTGTATTAGGGATAATCGTGGGCGCCTTTCAAAGGCCGTGGAAATTACGCCGTGAGGAACTTATTTTGCTTCAAGTCGTAGCAGACCAGGCCGGCGCGGTTCTGGAAAACATCGCGCTCGTAGAAGCCGTCATAGAGGCGCGCAACGAGGCACGCAAATTATTACGCCAGGTCTTAGAAGATCAGAAGTTGAAGCAGTTGATTCTGGAAAGCATACCTGCCGGCTTAATCACCATCGACCTGGATGGCCGGATCACCACGTTCAATCGTGCCGCGCAAGAGATAACCGGCTATCATTCATTTGAGGTCGAGGGACAACCCTTACAAAAGTTTCTCCCTCTCCAGACGGTGCAAACTGTTGTACAGGCGGGTATAGCGCAGAATGAAACCGTCGTCACAAATGATTACAGGAGCCAGGAAATAGTACTCGACGCCACGTTGCTGCCCTTGTGTGATGATCGGGGCAAGCAGGTAGGCGTGCTTTTAACATTTACCGACGTAACGACTATGCGCCGGCTGGAGGAAGAGAAACGCCGCCTTGACCGGCTGGCAGCGCTTGGACAGATGGCCGCGAATATGGCCCATGAAGTTCGTAATCCCCTTGCCGCTATTAAAACATCCATGCAAATGCTGCTGGATGATCTCTCGCGTGTCGATCAAGATACGCAGTTCGTTCTGGCTGAAGCGCAAGAAGCGATCTCCGTTGTACTTCAGGAGGTCGAGCGGCTAGATGCGATTGTCCATGATCTCTTGCTCTTTTCTCGCCCTCGCCAGTTGCACAGGATAGAGTGCAATATGCTGGAATTGATCGAGCGCGTAGTGCAGGTGATACAACCTCAATGCCAGGAGGCAGGGATAGTCATCCAGCGAGCCTTTCATGAAGTTCCAGCAGTACAGGTAGATGTGGCGCAAATGGAGCAGGTCCTGCTGAACCTGGTGCTGAACGCTATTCACGCGATGCCCGGCGGCGGACTACTCACCGTTTCCTGCCAGGTGGTACCCACGGTATCCACTCAGTCCCTTAGAGTTGGTGCAGCGGGTGTTTCACCTGACGAGCAACAGGGTAATCTTGAAATCTCTATCAGCGATACCGGTACAGGAATAGCGCCTGGTGAACTCGAACGAATTTTTCAACCATTCTTTACTACAAAAGCCCACGGCATTGGACTCGGCTTGCCAATAACGCGCCGGTTCATCGAGGATCACGGCGGGTCTATTCAGGTGCAGAGCCAGCATGGGTATGGCGCCACATTCATAGTTCGCCTGCCGTTGGTATAGATTCTTCGTGGAATGTACCTTCGAGCGAGCTGTGTCATTCTGAGCGAAGCGAAGAATCTCAGTGCAACGAGGCAGAGATTCTTCGTTGCACTCAGAATGACATGCCTGGCTCAGAATGACATGCATAGGGGGTTGGAAGTGAGTTTAACCATTCTCATTATCGATGATGAACCTAATCTGCCGCATCAGTTCGCGCGCTACCTGAGAAAGCATGGCTACGAGGTTTATACGGCGCCTGATGGGGAAACAGGCCTGGCGGAATTGCAAAAAAGCAGCATTGACCTGGTACTGCTCGACGTGCGTCTGCCTCATCTCGGAGGCCTGGATGTATTGACGCGCATTCGCGAAAGCGATCAAGAGTTGCCGGTCATCATGCTTACTGCCTATGGAGATGTGCAAACGGCAGTAGCCGCCATGAAATTGGGAGCCTCTGACTATCTTATCAAAGGCTTTGATCTCGACGAACTATTGCTGGCCGTCCAGCGTGCGCTGGAGATGAGCGCGATGTATCGTGAATTGCGCCAGTTGCGGCGCGAGCGCAGCGACAACTACCACTTCAACTATCTCGTCGGGCACAGCGAGCGTATGCGCGAAGTGTTTGACCTGGTAGCGCGAGTCGCGAGAAGCGATACAGCCTCGGTTCTGATCACCGGCGAAAGTGGCACCGGTAAAGAAGTTGTCGCTCGTGCCATTCATGATCAGAGCTTGCGTGCTTCCGGCCCATTCCATCCCCTCAATTGCGCTGCCATTGCCAATAACCTGCTTGAAAGCGAATTATTCGGCTACGAGCAATACGCCTTCACCGATGCGAAAAAGCAAAAGCGTGGGTTGCTCGAACTGGCAGATGGGGGAACGCTCTTTCTTGACGAAATTGGCGAAATGCCGCTCGACATGCAGGCCAAGCTCTTACGCGTGCTAGAAACCAGGTCATTTTATCGTCTTGGCGGCAATAGGGAGGTCAAGATCAATGTGCGCGTGCTGGCGGCGACTAATCGCGACCTTGAAGCGGCCATGCAGGAGGGTAAATTTCGCGCCGATCTTTTCTTTCGCCTGGCGGTATTGCGTATCGCACTTCCGCCGCTACGCGAACGTCCCGGCGATATTCTCCTCTTCGCCTCGCGTTTTGTGGACGATTTTAACAGGTCTCTGGGGAGAAATGTGCGGCGTATCGCGCCAGAAACACAGCGCCTGCTGCTTGCCTACCGGTGGCCGGGCAACGTGCGCGAACTGAAAAATGTGATCGAGCGCGCGATGATTCTTAGCGCCGGTGATGAACTTTTGCCTTCCCACTTGCCGCGTGAAATTGTAGGGACTATCGATGATGAACGTGGTAGCCAGATCGACCCCTGGGAGCAATGGCTGCGTTTGCATCCCCCCGGCCAGATTTCGCTTGAAGAGGTCAACGAACGGGTAGAGCGGTATTTTGTGCGCCGGGCGCTAGAGTCCGCCGGCTATAATCGCGCGCGGGCTGCCGAACTTCTAGGCCTCGCGAAAGTTGACCAGCTCCGCTACTTGATGCGCAAATATCACATTGAGTGATCGGGAAAGGACAAAAACCCTGCTTCCAATTCTTGCCATACGATGCGTTCGGCCTCGAAATTGTCGATATGCCGGTGATCCTGGCTTGCCCGGATGATCGTCTGGGCCACCTTCTGACGGAATGAGGACAGATATGGGCGTTGTTCAGGCGCCAGGGGCATAGCGCGGAATGCAATAAGATCGGGGTCGTAAAAATCTTCTTTGTTGAATGCCAGGGAGATGATATCACTGAATGTGCCGAGGAGCGACAGGCGTTGTTCGGTAAAATGGCCAATCTGCGTGCTTGAAGCGAGCAGGCAACCGGCAATACGCCCTTCTTGCCAGATGGGGTAGGCAGCTGCGCTTACCTCAAATTCGGTTTGATATCCTGGAAGCAGGTGTTCTTTGCTCAGGTCTTCAATACTTGCCGGGCGGCGCGTTTGTACAACGTAACCCGCGAGCGATTCGATACCGAGAAAGGCCGCCAGGTGTTGCAGGTCTTCTGGCCAGGGTGGTGTACCTTTTCCAAGGCGCTCGCGCAGGCTGCGAATTTTCCCGCCGGAAGAGGGCGGCATACACTGCGCCAGCGTGATGGACATGCCCTGTCCGTGTACGTCCAATTGGGCAAGGGCCTGTTTCAAGACCATCTCGCTGATTTGCCAGAAGCGCAATGAGTCGGTGACCGTAGCGCGTGTGTTCAACACCTGCGAGAAGAACTGGCCTGGAATGTGTTCCGGTATTTCTTCATCTAACCAGGAAGCAGCATCGTCGTAGTCCTGCTCAAGGGCCTCTAGCAACTCTGTACGATAGTGAGGTTGCACGCACTGTAGCAGGTGAATCAATTGTGGTTTCCCCGGCGTGGCCTCATTGCTGGCCCAGCGTGAAAGCGTCATAGGGGAGACCGACATGGCAGCTGCGAGACGCTGGCGTTCGCCGGGGAGGGCGATAATGCGTTGTAGCACAGCGCGCCACGCCTCTGTTGCTGGCTCTTGCTCTTTTAATTGAGCCGAATGGCGAGGGTGATTATGCATGCGTGCCCCTTTCTCACATGGCTGGTCAACGAGGACAGGGCAAGCCTCTGTCCCTACTGGACGTAATGATAACAGAGCCAACGATGAGAGTCAATAAGTCAAGCATTCGAGCATTCGATACGTCCGTTGTAAGGGCCTACCCTTGTCCCAGTAAGGCATGTCATTCTGAGTGAAACGAAGAATCTCTACCCCTGTTGCGAAAAGCTGGCTATACCTGTTGTACTTCTGCCTTGAAATACGTATTATAGATAATATTATTCGCACAAACCTGGAGAACAAGAAAGCATAGGATAGGAGCAAGCGGCTCATGCCAAAACAGATCATTGTCGTAGATGATGACAAGGAAGTGCGAGAAATTATCACCTTTGCGCTGACTCGCACCGGTTTTGAAGTGCATGCCGCTTCGAACGACCGGCAACTTGAAGACCTGCTTGCTGTGCAGATGCCTGATCTGATTATTCTGGATGTAATGATGCCAGGCATGGATGGCTATAGTCTTTTCGAGCATTTGCGCAGTAGACTCGAAACCCGGCATGTCCCTGTCATAATTATGACAGCCCATGCTGAGGATATCTACCAGCGCATCAGTCTTGATCTTGGAGCCGCGCAACATATCACAAAACCATTTCATCCACTTGAAGTGGTCGAAAAAGTCAAAAAACTGCTTCAAGTTAGCTCATAATATGGTAAAATTGAGAGTGAGATAGATAGCTCTTGTCTGCCTACGAAGACCCTGGTATCATTAGAAGCGAAATATGCTAATGAATTCCAGGCGCGTTCTGGCGAGTCCAAGGAAGAGAACTGAGATGTCGAACAAGTACGAGCGCGAGATTGAGGAAATCCTGCGAAATTTGGAAAAAACGGAGCCGAAGCCTGGCATAGGCCAAAAAATCAGTGGGCGGTTACGGCGCAAATCGGAGTTCCGCAGCCGTGCGCGTCGACGTTCTATGCCCTCATTCAATTTCAGTGCTTCGGAATGGCTACTCATTATTGCCTGGTTTGCAGCGCTCCTCGCCGGTGGTTGGGCTTTTGCGCAGGGTGAAGCAGACATGTTCACCGGAATCGTGGCGGTGGTAGGGGCGGCCTGCCTGGCGATCATCCTTATCCTCCCGTTTGTATCGCGCTCCAGTTATGCCACGCGGCCCGGTCCATATGGCAACGTCACAACTATCCGGCGCAATCCGCTCAGCAGCCTGGCTACGCGTTGGAATCTCTTCCTCCTCAAACTGCGTTACAGGCGCAGAAAAGATCATTAATACAAGCGCAAATATTGCCCACAACGACCGAAGCGGGCAGGGCGAAGGGGCGAAACAGTACTTGACACTTCGCCAAAAGCGTGTTATAGTGCGCTTGCATTCAGGCAAACTATCCTGATACAGCATATGAGTGAGTAAGTGAGCGAATACTTTAGCGGGGTGTAGCGCAGTTGGTAGCGCGCATGGTTTGGGACCATGAGGTCCGCGGTTCAAGTCCGCGCACCCCGACCCAACCCGCCGACTTCAAGCTCATTCGATGCTAGCAAAGACCATGCGGGAGTAACTCAGTGGTAGAGTTCCTGCCTTCCAAGCAGGCTGTCGCGGGTTCGAGCCCCGTCTCCCGCTCCAGGTAAGAAACCGTCTCTCTGGGAAAGCTTCATACGCTGTTTGAAGACAAGCAGGCAGTGATGGAGACCAGAGCAGGCGGTTTTGTTGTGTGCGCAAACGCGCGCAGCGACCATCTGCCTCACTACCGTTGCGACTATCTGCCTCGGCGCGTGCGCGACCATCTGCCTCGGTGCCCACCACGCCTGCCTGTCTCCTGCTGAGTTATCAGGTAAGGAGAGAAACCAATGGTATCCGAGCAATCCAAACAACCATCGAAACAGGTGACGGAGGCCCGCGCGGCGGCGCAGCGGACGAAACTGAACGCACAAGCGGCAGTGCGTCGCCGCGCTGCCGAGCACCCCTCCAAAACGAAACGCCCGACCGGGCAGCAGGGGCAGCGCGACCTGCTCTCGAAGCGCCGCGCCCAGACCACGGTTGCGCGCGCCATCCAGGACTACCTGGCCGATCACGAGGGCAGCAACCATAGCCCGAAAACCCTGCAATGGCATCAGACCGCCCTCGGGCTCTTGCGCACCTTCTTAGAAAAAGAACGAGGCATCACCCTGGTAGGCGAAGTCGATGCGGCCGATCTCTCCGCCTGGTTTGCTGCCTTGCGCAAGACTCCGGGCAGTCATGGCAAACTCCGGGCTGAGCGCACAGTCCAGACCTATGCGCGCTCAGCCCGGGCCTTCTTCCACTGGCTGGTGCATCGCGAGATTCTGGAACGCAGTCCCTTTGACAAGCTGTCCCTACCGAAAGTTGGAAAGCCGCTGATTCGCATCATCGAGCCGGAGGAGTTTGAACGGCTCCTGCAGGCCTGCACCCCTCCTGGAGAAATGGGTCCCCTGGCCGACCGGGCGGCCGCCCGCAATCGGGCTATCCTTTGGCTGCTCTACGATACCGGCATTCGGCTGGCCGAGTTATGTCATCTGCGCCTGGAGGACTTTGACCGCAAGCATGGCACCATCATCGTCAAAGGTAAGGGATCCAAGGAGCGACGCATTGCGCTGGGCAACAACTGCTTGCGCAACCTGCTCTATTACCTGGATCGCCATCGGCCAGATGAGGAGGAGTTAGCGCAGTGGGGCAGCGCCGGGGAAGATCACCTCTTCCTCTCCGAAACGCGCCTGCCGCTGACAAACAATGGGGTGAGTTTGCTCGTGAAGCGGGTGCGGCAACGCGCCGGGATCACCGACAAGCGCATCAGCCCGCACATCTTCCGCCATACCTTCGCGGTACGGTATCTCATCCTGGGCAATGATCCTTTTTCCCTCCAAGAACTGTTGGGCCACGAGGACCTCTCAACGGTGCTGAATTATATGCACATGAACGATGAAACCAGGCAGGCCCAGAAGCGCAAGTTCAGTCCGGGGGATCACCTGCCGACGCGCATGCCGGGGCCGCGAGAGGACCGGCGTCGAGGCTTCCGCAAGAAACCTGCTCGCAAACCGGAGAGGAAATGATCAGATGGGTACTTTCCACTCCTGGTGGTTCACCGCCGGAACATGTCGCTCCGGTGGTTTGTCCACTCCCTCCTTCGCAAACCTCGCCGTCGCGAGGGAGGGGGCGAGCGTGCTCCATGCCGCCTGGACCGGAGGGGATGGATGAACCAGCGGATTGGGCAGCAGGTTGGCACCTATCGGTTGCTGCACGTCCTCGGAGAAGGCGGGTTTGCCACGGTCTACCTGGGCGAGCATGTACATCTGGGGACGCTGGCCGCCCTCAAGCTGCTCCATGTCACGTTTTCCTCTGAAGATCTCGAGGCCTTCCGCCGGGAAGCGCAGCTCATTGCCCGTCTGGAACATCCGCACATTGTGCGGGTACTGGACTATGACGTGCAGGCGGGTACGCCCTTTCTAGTGCTGAGCTTTGCGCCCGGAGGAACGCTGCGCAGTGCGCATCCCAAAGGGACAGTGCTCCCACTCACCAAAGTGGTCGACTACGTGGCACAGGTGTCTGAGGCGCTCCAGTATGCTCACGACCGGGGTATCATCCATCGTGACGTCAAACCGGAAAATCTGTTGGTGGGAGCACGCCAGGAGGTCCTGCTCGGCGACTTTGGCATCGCAGTCCTCTCCCAGCGCTCGCGGAGCGTTAGTACTCAGGAGGTGGTTGGAACGGCGGCCTATATGGCTCCGGAGCAGTTTCGAGGTAAACCCGGTGTTGCCAGCGATCAATACGCGCTGGCGGTGGTCGTCTATGAATGGCTCACCGGTGAGCGACCTTTCTCGGGGAGCTTTGTGGAACTTGCCAGCCAGCACCTGCTGACCCCAGCGCCGGGGCTGAGGCAGAAGAATGCGGGGATCTCGTCAGCAGTGGAACGTGTGGTGCTCACCGCGCTGGCGAAGGATCCCGCCCGGCGGTTTGGCAGCGTCAGGGGGTTCGCGACCGCTCTCGAGCAGGCTGCTCACACGCTCTCCCCTACCATCCCGGCACATGCTCTCCCTCCAGTTGACCATGGGGTGAGCGCGGTTATTGCGCCAACGATCCCGCCAACTGCGTCTGAGTTGGCATCACTGAGCCCAGGCCTCGCTCGTCCCTCACGGCAGCTCCAGATGGCTGATCCCGGCGCGCGTGAACCTGCCAAGAGGCGGCGTGCCAGGAGGACGAGAAGAGTCCGGGCCATCTGCTTTGTGCTCTTCGTTGCCAGTGTTCTCCTCTGGTTGATTACCGCTGCCGATCCGGCGCTTCACGGGTGGTTTGCCGGAGCCATCCTGCTCACCCTTGTCTTCTGGATCGCCGCCTATGCCGATCATCGCCGGGCGACCGAGGATCCTGGAGCAACGAACAAACGGTAACACCTCCAGGAGCGAGGGGCGGGTGTTGCGACACCTGGCACACCAGGGCACACACGGGGGATGCCAGGTAGGAGACAAAGAGCAGCATGCGAAGAGAGGAGGGCAGTTCCTTCCTTCCTTCGCTCTTCGGGCTGCTTGCTCCTCCTGGCGGGCAGGTGAGGGAGCACACTCTCTCACCTGCCTCCTCTCAGACTGTCTGAGTTGGCCATGCTGCGCAGGCGCTCAGCCAGGGCGGTGTAGCGTTGCTGCTCCCTCACCTGGTGGACGGCGAAGCCAATGGTCTTCGCTGACCCGACGAGTATTGCCAGTTGCCTGGCTAGCGTCAGGCCGGTGTAGAGCAGATTGCGCGTGAGGAGCCCGGCGTGCTGCATGAACAGCGGGAGCACGACGACAGGGTACTCGCTGCCCTGGCTCTTGTGGACCGTCACTGCCCACGCCAGGGCCAGTTCCGAAAGGTCGGCAAAATCGTAGCTGACCATGCGCTCTGCAAACTGGACGATGACTTCCTGCTCCTCCTGGTCGATCACGCGGATGGTTCCCAGCTCGCCGTTGAAGACCTCGCGTGGGTAATCATTGATCTGCTGGATCACCCGATCCCCCACACGCAAGAGGTGGTCTCCGCGAAGCAGTTCTGCTTTCCCAGAGTGAGCTGGATTGAGCGCCTGCTGGAGGACGGTGTTGAGCTGGCGAGTTCCAATCTCGCCTCGAGTGCCCGGACACAGGACCTGCACCGACTTCACTGGATCGATACCGTGTGCAGGGAGGATCTCTGTGACCAGGCGGTGGATGGCTGTCACTCCTTCTGCTGGCTCGGCTGCACTCAGCCACAGGCAATCGGATCCCTCCGCCTGTGCCAGGGGCCGCAAGACCGGCATCTGCCCGGCGTTGATGCGATGGGCATTGATGACAATCTGGCTAGCCGCCGCTTGCCGAAATACCTCGGTGAGCTTCACTACCGGGATCTGTTCAGAGGCGATCAGGTCTCGCAGTACCCTGCCGGGACCCACGCTGGGAAGTTGGTCCATATCGCCCACCAGCAGCACCTGGGCATGCGGTGGGATAGCTTTGAAGAGCGCATGTGCCAGGAACAAATCCAGCATGGATGCCTCATCCACGACGATGGTCTCGGCTTCCAATGGATTTCGGTCGGTGTGCCGGAAGCGCCCCGTTTGTGGCTCAAAGCCGAGCAGCCGGTGGATGGTGGTCGCCTCTTCCCCAGTTAGCTCGGCGAGGCGTTGGGCGGCGCGTCCAGTGGGTGCAGCCAGCCTGACGGTCTTGCCCATTGCGTGGAACAACGCCACGATAGTTGTGGTGGTAAAGGTCTTGCCACACCCCGGCCCACCGGTCAGGAGCAGCAGGCGCGAAGAGGCAGCGAGCAGCACTGCCTGACGCTGGGCCGGTGAGAGGGTTGTCCTCATGTGGTGAGTGTATCTCTCGATCCAGCGTTCTACTGCTGGCAGGTCGATCTCCACCAGCCGTGCCAGAAAGGTGGAGAGATGCTCGGCCAGCATCCGTTCGGCATAGGAGAAGGCGGGGGCGTAACAGAGGCACTGGTCTGCCCAGGCTCCATAGCCCTGTTCGATGACGAGCTGCTTCGTGGCGGACAGATCCATGAGTAGCTCACCAAGACGATGCGCGTTGACCGGATGATCAGGAAGGGTGAGTTGCGTGGCGGCACGCTCAACCAGCTCGCTCTCCGGGAGGAAACAGTGCCCATCCCCGCCTGCCTGGCGCAACACATGCAGTAACCCTGCCTGGTAGCGGGCCGGGGCATCGGGAGCGATCCCCAAGCGTCGTGCGATCGCATCGGCGGTGAGGAATCCGATGCCGGCGATGTCCTGGATCAGTTGGTAGGGATTCTGCGAGACGACCTCAACCGTCCGATCTCCGTACCGCTGGCAGATCTTGACGGCGTTGGTGTGAGAGATGCCGTGGCTTTGCAGAAACAGCATCCCGTCCTGCAAGGCCTTCTGCGTCTGCCAGGCGGCCTGGATCTGGGCAATGCGCTGCTGGCCGATCCCAGGCACTTCGGCCAGGCGTTCGATGCTGTGCTCAAGGATCCCAAGCGTCTCCAGGCCAAATTGCGCCACAATGCGTTTGGCAATCACCGGGCCGATGCCGGGGATGAAGCCACTGCCCAGGTAGTGTTCCAGCCCGCTGAGGGTGGCAGGCTGGATGGCTTGCGCAGACGCTACCTGGAACTGCCGCCCGAACCGGGGATGCTCCTGGTAGTACCCGGCCAGGTGCAAGGTCTGGCCGACATGAATGGCGGGAAAGCAGCCAACGATGGTGATGGGATCGTAGCGGCCAGGGACGCTGAGCCGGGCCACGGTAAATCCTGTCTCTTGCGCCTGGTAGATCACGTGCTCCACAGTGCCTTCCAGATGTTCCAGCGGGAGCGGAGAAGAGCGCGGCTGCTCTTCATTGGGGTCAGACGACGAAGGTGACATGATGCTTTCATTCCTTTCGCTCGTTCACAACTCGTGGGAGGCGAGGAGGTAGCGACCAGACGGCATGCTCCATGGGAGCGAAGAAAGACTCCCCGCCCGATGGATATGCCTCCTACCCCAAACAGCATCCTTTCGATTGTTCATGAAGCCGGATCGCCACCACCCACGGGAAACCAGTCTAATCCCGGCAGATTGAGGAGATCATTCATGACGGCCTCAGCCGACGGCGAGACGACAAATTCTGGAGAGGCTTCGCGCAGTTCCGTCAGCCAGAGGGCCGTATGAGTCTGGGCTGTCATCACAAACCGGTAGCGTAGCGGATCAGCAGAATCACGCCAGCTAGAGGGAACGGGTTGGATGCGTTCAGCCACGTCTGTCCGCTCCAGCGGGAATACCAGCACGAACCGCGCGGTTGGATCCATGGCGAACAGGATGTGATACGGCTCGGTAGCTTCTTCCTGCCAAATGGCACCACGTGACTCGGCTTCGCTCGGCTCACCTGCCGCAGCAGGCGCTAACGCAGCAAAATCGACCTGGTAGGTACGCTTCCACTCAGCAAGAATCTCGGTCACGTCGCGTGCCCCCTCTCTTAGCGGGATCTCCACCACGCCAAGGAGCGTAGGAGGCCAGGTCACCGTCCGAGCCAGCCAGCGCCAGCCGGGATATTCCTCTTCAAACACTTCTTCCACCAGGCCCAGATGCTCTTGCGAGAGCAGCAGCAAGATCTTTGTGCTCCTCACGGCTCTTTTTCCTTTCCTTCAAAAAGGGATGTGGCAAGGAGAGCCTGTCGGCTCGGAGCCCCTCTTCCACATCCACAGACAAACGTATGGCGAGCGGAGCATGCGCCGCCCTCGCTTTGTGACATCATGCGTGCTTGTGCGTCGGGTACTTATCACACGAGGCAGTGTCAATTCCTTCAACGGGTCGTTTCCGATACAAGCTCAGGAAACGATGGCCTCCAACCAGTCGGTCAGGTCCACCAGGCGCATGCGCTGGGGCGTGTCGGAACGGTCAAAGGGGTTGCAGACGGTCATGCGGCGCAGGTCCGCTCCCTCCTCGAAGAGGCCATACAAGAGATCCAGGAACTGTTCCAGGTCATCATGGGTATAGCCTGGCGGACAGTGGCCATAGGTCTTGAGCAAACGATTGCGTTTGGCTGGCGTCAATCCCATACGATCGCTCCATCCCAGAGATAATGGGGAAGGCAGTTCCCCACCCTGTGTCAGGATAGCCGGTTTTCGTCTCTCTGGGATCAAACATCTGGTGTCTGTATTCACTTCAGGGTGGGGAACTGCTCCTGGTTGCTTGCTGACTGTTGGAACGACAAAAGTCTCTCGTGCTAACTGCCGATGGTCACCACCTGTGCGAGCACCGCTCCGAAAAGAGCGTGGCGTGCTCATATGCCCCTGCCTGGGGCACCGACCAAAGGGAGCGGGAATGTCTCTCTGCCAGAGGGAATGCCTCGCCCAGGTGAGTGAAGTTTGCCGCGTCCGTCCTCCTTTCAGGCCATAGTGGCGCTCACTTGTGCAGGGAGCGTGTTGCAACAGGCGCTTCCGGGTCTTCTTCCGGATCATTGAGTCGTTCAAGCGATCGCTCTATCCCCACTTTAGCGTATCGGCGTGGCCAAAAGTAGTCGAAATACAACACCTTTTTCTGTACGTTTTGACGCCTTTTTCTTCGTTTCAGTAGGGTGAAATTTGCGGCAAATTGAATCGGAGGTGGCTCTAGAAGCGGCGGGAAAGGGGTTGAAAAAGAAATCAATACGTGTTGATTAAAAATGGAGAGGTATCAATTCGGGACAGTGTTGCCCTAGAGCGCGCTGCTGCAAGGGAAAGATTAAGAGCGGCATGCTGGAAAAAGAGTAAGCACCTTCTACAGAATGACCCGGGTCGCCGCCAGAAAGAGCGGGTTCCTGAAATATGATGCGCGTCGATTCAAGGGAAACTGTGAGCGAGAATGTACGAGAGCGGCTGGATGGGAATGCCACCGAGGCTCGCGGCGGGAATCTCACCGACGAGTCGCGTGTCTGACAACGCCAGCGGTTCTCAGCATGCTGTCAGACACGAAGGGTGAAGTTGTCAGACAATCTCGCCGAGGGGTTTGGGTTCCCGTCTGACAGGCCTTCCAGAAAGGTCTTCTGCTTGTACGCTTCAGTAGAGAACAGGTACGAGGCATCATTTGTCCCTCCCTCTAGAACAGGGCATGCACACTCAGTTCCAGGGGACAGGGATAATCGCCTTTGCCCACGTCTTTTACCAGTGCTTGCGCTGGTGTGAGTAGCTCCTGGTTATTCTTCGCGAGGTGATAGTGCTCACCATCGTAAAGCATCACCTGCACGCCTCCCAAGAGGCCCTTGCGAATAATCACGGTGTGTGGCCGGAGGTCCCGACTGTGGAGCGGTTGGAACATGCTGATGGCGTCTCCTTCTCTTGTGATAGTTCTCTTCCTCATCAGATACGTATGGTGAGGAGCCTCTTCCTGATCCGCCAGTGGTTCGCTCCCTCCTATTATGCCAGCTTCTCAGTTACATTTGCCACTCTCTGGGGGAGTTCTTTAACTACTGATCTTCTCCGCAGCTTCCCCATGACTCAATAGCCATAGTATCGCTCTACATCTTGTCTTATCTGTCATTCAGCAGAGGATATGCTCTCGCAGGGTCAAGCAATTTCCCTGCTCTGCCAATTTCCTGCAACATGTTGGGTGAAAGCCAACACCTATGTGCGCCTGAGCGTGTTACAGTGATCTCTGGGACTGGGAGGCAAGAGCGGGAAGACCGTCAACCAGAATCATGTCGTCGATCGGTCGGAAGGGCCTCCCTCCGGGAGAGGACACACGATGAAAATACAGAACGAAGCACTCAGGGAACTGCACTCGACCATCCTGGCCGGGCAGAAACTCTCCTACAATGACGCACGGCATTTCGTGTGTGTGGAAGACCGCATCGTCGATCTGACCCCGACGGAATATCGACTCTGGTGCCACCTGCTCGAGCGGGCGGTCCGGCTTGAGCGCCGGGATGACGAGCGGGTGCTGGAACACATATTTACGCGCGTCGAAGAACTGAAGGCAATGACGGGTCTGGAGTGCTACCTGGTGCTCCGGCATTTGCGGAACGTCAAAGAGAAATTCGAGGCCACGCCATTTGCCATCGCCGGGAATGGGCGCCTGGGCTTTCTGTTCATGAGAAGGCCTGAAGAGTAAGATCCGCTAATCTCCCTGGTGCGGCGCTGGGCTCACGAAGGGCCAGATCTGTCTATTACCCATAATGCCAGTTGAGAGCCAATCTCCATCGCTCTCTCACGCAAATGCTCTGTAATGGATCTGCTGCTCTCCCAAAGTGGCAGAATTGACAGGTTCTTGCACGTCCGGGTCTGCCCGTTCAGGGAGGTGGCTGTGCGCATGGAGAAGTCACCGGAATCACCTGCTGGATGAGGGCAAGGAGTTCCCGCACATGGAAGGGTTTCTGGAGGACGCGTTCGCTCGTTCCCAGTGCTACTTGCACCTGCTTGCTGGTCGTCAATACGATAACCGCAGGCGGCACCCCGCCGGCCTCGTACCAACGGGCGCGCAAGTGATGTAAGAAGTCAGTGGCGTCAGCCACATCCAGGAGGCTCAGATCGAGAAGCAGGAACACAGGCTCGTCTCGGGGCATCATAGCCTATTCTTTCCAGGTGAGAGCAGCTTGCCTGCTAGCACACACTGTAGGATGATACCCTGCCAGTCGCAGTATCCAGCAGAGCAGGTCCTGGGTCGCCGGATGGTCCTCAGCGATCAGGATGCGAGGCCTGGTGGGGTCGTGCTCTACGCTGGGAAGCATGACGCGCTCATGTCCATTGTCAACGTTGCCAGCTGTCATATCCATTGCTTTCTTGGCGCTGAAATGAGCGCCATATCCCTTTTAGGGGTGCAACTTACATCCTCCCAGGGAACACTCGTCATGCAGGTGCCGCTGCCTGCTATTAGTCGTGTCTCTTCTGGCGCTTCGATTGAATGAGTTGCGCTTGCCCACAGATGCAGATCAGTATCACGGTGCCAGTTCGCTTGAGCGAGGTGATGACCGCTTCGGCTTGGAGGGCTGGAACATACAATCGCGTTCCGCAGGCGACACAATGCAGTTCCATGTCCACCACGTCGTTAGAGCCGATCTGTGGTCTCCTGGTACTCATAGCCATCCTCTTGTTCTGTGTAGTACAACATGTGCTCGGTTGAGAGCCTCGCTCTTTGAATCTTCTTGTTCTCGTTTGTCGCTTCCTGCACCAGGAGTAAGGTGTGCAAATATGACTGAGTCGGTGCTTTGTGCGATAACCGACGTGTCTCTCGCTCAGCCAGCCATGCCGATCACCCCTGCCTCCGCTGATTACAACGATTCCAGTGTCTCAGCCAGCATCCTGGTCGCTTCCTGCTCTCCCACCAGTTGCTTGAGCGTCTCGTGACATGTGCCGATCTGCTCCATACGCTTCGTAATAAACTCGTGCTTGGCCGTGCCAAAGGCTAGGCCGGTGAGTCCCCGCGTGGCCGCTTCATATTCTTGGGCGATGCGTTGTCGCAGGCGGGCCACTTCGCTCCAGTTCTCCTGTACGTCCATAGATGGGTTCCATCCTTCAGCGATCTTGCTCGGTGTCGTTGTTCAACGATGCGAGATATTCAGGAGGGGAAAGTCTTCCCCTGAAACGTGAGTGCCCGCCGTTTCTTCTGAGGAAACGGGTGCATGTCTTCCTGGCCCCCTTGCTCCTTCGATACCGGGAACAGCGCTCTCCAAAGAGGATTGGATCACTGCAAGCAGCTTGTCGGTCTTGAAGGGCTTGGTCACATAGGCATGCGCTCCAACCAGCCGACCCTTGAGGCGATCGAGGACTCCATCGCGCCGCGAGAGGATGACCAGCCTGGTCCCCTCTAGTGCGGGTCTGGCTTTGATCTGTTGGATGACCTGGTAGCCATCGAGTTTGGGGAGGCCCAAATCGACCACCACGAGGTCAGGAATGCGCGCTTCTGTCGTGTTGAGCCAGCACAAGGCTTCGATGCCATCAGGGAAGCTCTTCACGTCGTAGTCGGCTCGATGTAGGCACGTTTCTAGAATCTTCCGAATCACGAGCGAGTCGTCAATGACCATCACAAACTGTGCCATGTTGCTCTCCTCTCCTATGCCTGTTGGGTACGTCTGACCGCCTGCAAGGGAACCTCGTATTTCACCAGGGTTGAGCATAGCAGATCTGCTGAGGCAGGCATGGGACAAGGGTGTGGAGACAGAAGGAAGGGCCCGGACGGGGGCGGGACAGTAGCGGACGAAAGCGGGACACGGTGATGATATGGCTTGAGTTCAGCAAAGGCCGTGCTATAATGGGAAAGCGAGCAGCACTGTGGTGGAAGAGACAGGCAGAGCAGAGAGGAACACCTGAGTGAACCACTGCTTCAGGAAATGAAGAAGACGGAAGGAGCATCCCGGGATATGCACGAGGGACCGAAGCCACTGTTACGTGTGTATACCTTTGGCGCATTTGAGCTGGTCTGGCATGCGACTCCCTCAACAGCAGAAGCGCTTTGGGAGAGTCGCACCTCGGCACGGACGCTGTTCAAGCTCTTGCTCTGCGCACCTGGACGCCAGGCGCCCAAAAGTGTACTGGCAGGGATTCTCTGGCCCGAGGTCGATGAAGAGCGGGCGCGGGAGTCCTTACGTTCCGCCTGCAAGGTGTTGCGTAAAGTCTTGCGTACCGCCAGCGGCGAGGAACTCCTCGATCAGCGTACCCCCGGTGAGATCCTGCATCTGGCAGAGCATGCGCGTCTGTGGGTCGACGCGGATGCTTTTGAAGAACTGGCAGCGCGGGCGAGCCGGGCGACCTCAGAGGATGCAGCACTTTCTCTATGGGAAGAAGCCAGCGCCTTGTTGCGCGGCGAGTTTTTCGCCGAGGATCAAAGTGCCGAGTGGGCTCATCATAGGTTGGTCAAAAAGCGACAACAGGAGCTGTGGTTGGCGCGCTGCCGCATGATCCGGCACCTGGCAGACCTGTATGTCCGGCGCGGGCAAACGAGCCTGGCAGAAGAGATGTTAGAGTCACACCTGCTTCACTTTCCCACCGACCAGGATGCGCTGTACCGCTTGCTGCTCCTCCTGGAACAGCAGGGCTGCTTTGAACAGGCCAGCATCCTCTATGAGCGAACCAGGCGCACGCTGGAAGCCCGTGGGAAACAGCCAACTCACCATGTGCGCCAGCTCTACGAGGGCTTCCAGCAAGCGGTTTCCTCTCGCGCGCGCACGCTCTCTTCACGGATGGAGGGACCTTCACCAGGAACAGCACTCACGGTGGCAAAGCAGGCTCGCCCTGCTCTCCCAAGAGGTGGGCTGCAAGGTTCAAAAAAGGGGCGGGCGAGTACCGTCAGTCAGGTGTTATCCCTGCTGGGAACAGATGGGCGACCCGATACTCCCCTCAATGTCTTGCGCGCACTGCTAGAGCCAGAGGAGGAGGAAACACAAGACATGTCGCAGCTCTCTCGTCGCCAACTTTTAGAATTAGGGATAGCCGCGCTGATCAGCCGCCTGGCGCAACTCGACGGCACACGTATCTCAGCAGTAGAACGGGAAGCATTGGGGCGTGCATTGGGTCAGAGTATCGCCGATGGGTGGAAACTGTTTCACACCGCTGGGAACGTAGAAGTCCTTGCGGTGGGTCAACTGCAACTCTCTCTAATTCACCAAGCCCATGCTCTCCTTCGCCCGTCTACGCGATCGTACCTGTATGCGGGAGCCTACGGATTGATAGGCTCCGCGCTCCATCTCCAGGAGCGTGAAGAGGAGGCCCTCCATGCCTATCATCATGCCTACCATGCAGCAACGGCGACTGGTGATCCCTGGTATATCGCACAAAATCTCATCTCCCAAGCTGACGCGTATCAATCGCTTGGTCGTTTAGCAGAGTCCATCCAAACGCTCGAAGAAGCACTCGGGTATTTGGGACAGACGGAGGAAGAACACCGACGAACACGAGCACATCTCCTTGGCTGCTGGGCGGATGCCGCTCTCACAATGGGGGACTATTCGCTTGCTCAGCACAAGTTGGATGAATCTGCCATCTATCTTGAGCGTTTGAGTGCCAGCGAGGAGTTCGATCGTGGGAGCTGGTTACACCTTGCAGGAAAGTATGCTTTTGCAACCGGAAACTATCCGACTGCCATTGCCTATTTTGAGCAAGCCCTGACCGAGGCGGAGGAGGATTGGTTGATTCGCCGCATCCTCGTTTTGCTCCCGAAGATGGCAGCATATGCCTGTGAAGGAGATCTTGATGCCTGCGCCTCTACAGCAGAGGCAGCCTCATCTGCTCTTGGCGCCCTCAATGCGTCTTCGATGAACCGGACCTTTACGATGACTACCCAAGAGATTCTGAAGGCTTTTCCCAATGATACCCGCCTTCAGTCACTGATGAGAGATGCCCAGCATCACTTGCCTATCCAGGCAAGTTCTTAACTTCAGCCTTCTTCTTCCACTCATGGGCGTTTCTCAACGAGCAGCAATCCTCCCTCACACTCTTCACACCACATGCGACTCGTCCCTCCCCATTGCTGGACACACCATTGTCCTACCATTTCCAATTTCGTGCGAGTAAACACCTGCTTATGTTCGTAAATCACCTCTGGTTCTTGTTCGTAAGGTACAACGAGAATTAAACGATGCTTAGCCACTTTCAGCAAGTTGTGCAGCACCCGATCCATTTCTTGTTCGGTAAAGTGTTCGATCACTCCGATCGCAGTAACCGTATCAAATTGGCCAATGGTCTCAAAGTGTTCGCTGAGAAGGTCAGCCTGGAGAAACTGCACCTGGGGAAGGTGCCACTCTTCCGCCAGTACCCTGGCCGTGGGAAACATGCCTGTTTGGATATCGACTCCCACCACATGGGTCATAAACGGCATGCGCTCGGCAATCACCAGTGGAAGCAGCCCAGATTCACAACCTGCATCGAGGAATGTTTCTCCAACACATAATTCGCACACGCGTTGATACCAGGTGGCAAACACACCAATTGTAGCGTAGTAATCGAACACAGGCGGCGTGCGGGCCGTTGACAGAAACAACAGAAAACGCTGCAAGGTTTTTGCCCCGTAAGCATACCAGGCCGCGCGAGCATCGTTGGGGAAGAATGAACCGATAATGCCACTGAGGATTTTCCCATACGCACTTGATCGATCGAGCAGACCCAAAGGCTGGAGCTCGTACATGAGGTAGTGTTTGATATCGGCGTTCATCTCCTCTTGCCCAAAGAAATGGACGAGGATCAGTGATGGAGCCTCCTTGCGTGTGAAAAGCAAGAAGTGCCTCGTTTCCTGGACCTGATATCCACCCTCGGCAAATTGCCGCTTGAGCGAGGTACGATTAGCCTTATTTCCGTTGACGACAATGAGATCATCGACGAGAACGCTGCGCTCCCGAATGGAAACCTTTCTGGCTTGAGGAGTCGCTATCTGAAGAGGTTTATTATCGACCATGCAATCCCCTTTACACTAATCACGGGTTCGTTGTGTTGAGTCCTTCTTTGAGTATTGTATCATGTCCCTTAGCGGTATTCCTGTTCCCTATGGAAACGGCAATTCTGAGACTGATGATAAGTATCTATGCCGATACCGACGCCACACACTCGTGTCTGACATCGTTCTAGCAAATTGCACTGCTGTCTGACACGATAGCTCTGACTGTCAGACAGGCTTGGGCTGCCCATCAGCAATAGTGTAGTCGCTGGTACCGTTTTGTACCCTGCGCACCAATTTGAGAAGGAAAGTGGATACGAGTTATGAAAGAAGAGACGATACCGCGGAGGCTTAGGAACAGCGCCGAGAGGATCGTTCCTTTTCTTAATCACCGAATCCTTATAACTGAAGAGCCATTATACTTCTCTATGAGGTAGTTGTCTCCTCTCCATGCATCTCCGGAGAAACAGCATGCGGGCACTGCGCGCAGGGAGTATAGGAAACCTGTTGCTGCTGCCAGTAGCGGACGAGCGCCTCTTGCTGCTCCGGAGTGATCCACCATTCGTGCGCATTACGCATGGCGTTGTCTCGTGCAATAATCGTGAGGGTGATCTGTTGCTCCTCGTACAACTTCTTGACGCGATTCACTTTCATCTGATGCCGCTGCGCGAACGCCGCGACAGTCATCGACCCAGACGGCAAGCCCCTCTTGTCTAGCACCGAAAACAATCGATTCGCCGTCCTTGATAAAGGGAAACCCATGAACAGCCGAGCCATGTCGTGAGGCTCGAGGAATAGCTGCTGTTCTGAATCGGTTGCATGGGTGTTCGCCCGAACTGTGGCGGTGAACAGCGTCAGTAGGGAATCAACCCGCTCCCGAAGGAGGTGAACCTGCTCGGTGAGTTCTTGCACTTCATGGACAAGCTGTTCGTGACGATCAGCCGAGGAGAGAGCTGGCAATCCTTGCCGCTCTTTCCAGGCCAGGACATCGTCATAGGCGATCCGCAGCTTGTTGCTCCTGGCGTGAGATGCGACCAGCTCACCTCGATCTATCATACGGTAAATAGTACGAGGGTTGACACCCATCAAGGCTGCCGCCTCTGTTCCTGTGAGATATTTTCGTCCCTCGTATTCGTGCTGCTCTTTTCTCATGGCGTTTCCTATTTCCCATGTCTCCGGTTAGTGAGAGTCACCGCCCTCCACATCTTGCCTGAGTGTTCTTGCCACTTCTTTCATTCGTCTTGCCACATCACCTGCGGTGCTCTCTCCTCTTCGTCATGCTTCCCGCTCACTACTGTAGCAGAAAAGATGGCAGATAGCTGTTAGTTTTCACCCAACTTTTTCCAGGAAATTGGTCAAGGCGCCAGATTTGTTCTTTACCCTGATCTGTCAGAAGCCTGGAGACTGATTCTTTATCAACAGATGCGTCATGATACGTCGCGCCTGAGCAGACTGTGCAGCAGGTTCGTTGTCATGGCAAGTCTTTAGGAGTTGTCCTAGTTCCCAGCACCTTGTCATGACGGGTGCGTGTATCACCCTAGCCCGGCAGATACCCCTGTCATGACAGGTCCTCGCAACGGAGGTATCTACGTCTCCTCTTCCTTTGGGCGTGTTGCTTCATCATCGTCTCTTGTCGTGGCAGATCACCTCCTCTTGCGTATCCGCCAGCTATGCGGTCATGACACGTCGCTCACTGCTGCTCTTCTCTCTGGTGACATGGTCATGACAGACCCCCTTTCTTCACCTCTGCCCCTTTCTCGCTGTCATGACATGTCTATCTTTTAGAGAAAACTAACACATATAAGTTTAAAATCAACACGTATCATTTGAAAATTTCCTAAATATATGTTATAAGACCTGTATACTGTTGTGGTCTGACTCCGCCCAAAGGGAGTTACAGTACGGGCCGCTGTGCCAGTGGGGCAACCCCTGGAAAGGCTCAGGTGAGGGTCTGACTCCGCCCAAAGGGAGTTACAGTACGGGCCGCTGTGCCAGCGTGGGCAACCCCTGGAAAGGCTCAGGTCATCTCATCCTTGATGAGCGCCGGAGGTCTCCCTGCTAGGGAGATCAGAGCAACTGTCGTACTCGTCGCGTGATTTGGTAGTACAGTAGCGGAAACTGTCATTGGAGCAGGTCCTCGGAGCGAGACATCGTCGTGCGTGCCTGCCACAGATGAGCGTCCTGTGGCAGGGAGGAAAGCGTTGCTGTGTCTTTGGAGGTCGGTGCCTCGGCTCTTCGTTGGAAACCAGCTGCGGTGGGAATGCTCCGATATGGAATTCTAAACAGCAGTTCAGGTGAACCGCTGAAATGCCAGGGGCGAGTGAGGCCCCGTATACGCCTCGCTGGGTCGCCAGCACAGTATTACGTACAAGTTTGAACCTGCCTATTGGAAACCGTAGAGTTACCTACCTGAAAAGAGAGGAGGGAGTCCATGGGAGCCCACCGAAAGAGTATCGTGAAAGAGGCTGTCGACCGCCTGGAAGAGAAAATGGCTATCCGCCAGAGCCGCGGCAAGGCCAAAGCGGCGCTGCGTGCCGCTAAGGAAATGGGCTGGACCGGCAGCACGGAACGGATTCACTCCTTCAAAACCCGTTCCGTGTATCAGGGCCACGTGGTGCGTTTCGTCCGCTGGGTGCGCACCACCTATCAAATCAAAGACCTCGCGCAAGTGGATGCCCGCGCCGACGAGTTGGCTACACGCTACCTGCAATGGCATCTGGAGGAGGGCAAAAGCGCCTACACCCTGCAGGCGGAGCGTTCAGCCCTGCGGCTCTTCTTTGGCGACCGCTCCTTGGCGCAGCAGGTCGTGCTTCCCCGCCGAACCAGGGCGACCATTACTCGTTCAAGAGGCATCGCCGCCCATGATCGCCACTTCCAAGCGGCCAATTGGCAGCCGCTCTTGCGGTTTCTCCAGGCCACAGGCTTACGCCGTAACGAGGTCCGTCTGCTGCTGGTGTGTGACATCGTGGCCTGTGAGCCCGAAGGCGACTATCAAGGGCAGACCACGGTGAAGGTCAGGAACGGTAAGGGCGGCAAGTCTCGCACTGTGCCCGTCCTGATGGGGCATGAGCGGGACGTCCTCTGTCTGAGGGAGGGTCGCCAGGACGATGAGCCGGTCTTTGCGCGCATCCCGAAGCACCTGGATGTGCATAGCTATCGTCGCGCCTATGCGCAGGCCCTCTATCTCTCGCTGGCACCTGGCCGCTCGTTACCCCCGCAGACGGGACGTCTCAGGCCGAGTACCTATGATACGGGTGTGGTCATGGCCGTCTCAAAGGCTCTGGGCCATAGGCGCAAGGACGTGGTCCTCCACCACTACCTGCGCTGAAGGACGTGATCACACCTGAAAGTGAGCAACTGGCATGGCACGTTATCTGCACCCAGAACTGGTCAATCATCTTGAAGAGATGCTGGTCGGCATCCAAGAAGCTCTTATTGAAGCGAGGCGGAACGAGCCATACCATATCGCTCTCGACGGTGAGTTGCAGACTACGAGCGTCGCAGGCTCTACCTACCTCTTTACGCTCGCCGAAAACGACGACTGGGAACCGAGGCAGAATACCAGCGTCGCGATCTGGCTCGACCCTGCTGATCGAGCGCAGACGACGATGGGAACGATCCTCTCGACGTTCAATGGGCGGATCGTTCTCGTGACCGAAACTCTCCTCCCAGATCAGCTTCTGGCGAGACTCACCATGACCGAAGCGACGGCCTGGTTGCTGGAGAAACTGCAAGCAGCGCTGGTGGCCATCCAGCAGCGAGGGGAGACACCAGCGCAGATGGGGGCCAAAACCTTTGGGCTGCTGCCCTGCCGCGAAAGGCTGGGGCAGCCTGGCTTCCGCATCCCTTTCTTTGTCCCCACTGCTCAGCAGTGGCGTGCCATTGCCCTGGGCATGGAGAGCGAACGGGTCATCATCGCTGGCGCTCCTGGAACCGGCAAAACCGCAACGGAGGCGGCATTGATTATGGAGTGGCTGCATGCCGGGAAAACCGTGCTCCTGTTGGCACAGACGAACCGGGCACTCGACAGTGCTATGGCATGCCTGAGGAATTTCTGTGTGCAAAGTGGCCTGGCGCACTTGGTACAGGATCACCGCCTCGTGCGTCTCGGCAAAACGAAGGACCTGGTGGGCGAGGCGTATCGTGACTTGACAGTGGAAGGGATTGTTGAGCAACTTCGGGCCGGACAGATCCAGGAACGTGAGCACTTGCAAGAGATGCAAAGCGAACTGGAGAGCCGCCGGGCTCGCCTTGAGCAAACCGTGCCCAAACGCCGGGCCGCGTGGAAGAAGCAGCGAGAGCCACTGCAAAAGAGGCTCACAATTGCACAACAGGAACGAGCGACGCTCGAAACACAGGAACGGAAATGGAACGAGTCGAGAACTAAGCGTCTTGACGGCATTCCAGCAGAACGGCAGGTTGCTCAGACCGAGCAGGAGACTGCTCAGCAAGCGCTCCAGGACTGGACAGCAACCCTCTCTGCGCTCATAGGGGCAGGGGACACCTGTCAGTGGAGGCTTGATCGGGCACGCGAAGAAGAGGTGGCGTTCTACGGGAGGTCAGCCGCCAGTCGTCTTCTGCATCGTCTGCGTGGAATCACAGAAGAGTCGCTTGTTCGCCAGGTGGCAGAGTGTCGAGCGGCTCTTGTGGAAGCAGAGCAGGCCGTGGAAACGCATGAGCAGAAGCGCCTGGAGGTCACGCAGGCGGTCGAGCGAGCAAGTATGCGGCTTGCCGGTCTGGATGACGAAGAGCGCCATCTGCACGCCCAACTCCAACAGGCGACGACACCGTCCCCCCGGATGCAGGAACTCACGGCGCAGATCGACGAGGCTGAGCGGGCGGTGCAGCAGATAGAGACAGAGGAAAGCGCGGCGGAAGAAGAGGTAAGGGAGATTCAGCGCGCCTCTCGTCGCCTCACGGAACGGATCGAGGAGATCGACGCTGAGCAGCGTGCCGCCTCACAGCGCGTGATTGCCGAGGCGCAACTCATCGGGGCCACGCTCACGGCGCTCACGACGAACCCCTCCCTCCGGGATCGCCTCTTTGACGCGGTCGTCATTGACGAGGCCTCCCTGGTCTCGCTGGCGCTGCTGCTGGTGGCAGTGACCCACGCCGCCCGGCATGTGGCCATCGTGGGAGATCCCAGGCAACTGGCCCCCATTGTCAAAGTGAAGGACGAGCGCGAAGCACCACATGCCATGCGCTGGTTGGGGACGGATCTCTTTGCCTATTTGATATTGGTGGCGAATTCACAAATCCAGCTTGAACTGTGAGGAAGGAAGCTCATAATCACGCGCAGTTTGGCACTTCGCCACCAACATCTATTTGTCGGTGAGCCTGGCTGACGCAGAGGAGGGCAGGAACCAAGTCGTCTTTCTCTCACAGCAGTCACGTTTTCTCCCAGAAATCGCGGCACTGGTCTCTGAGTTGTTCTATGATGGGCGATTGCAGAATCGCCTGGACCCAGACCGCATCCCGCTCCAACTCTCCCCGCACCCAGAGTGTCCCCTGCTGCTGGTGAACACGGGGGATCAGGATCGGGGCAAAGGGAAAGGCGGAGACAAAGTGTGCCGGGCCAAGCGGCCGACGAGTGGGAATACCGGCTCCAAGTACAATGAGTATCATGTACGGTGTGTCGTCCAGTTCGTCCGGACACTCCAGCCCCAAGTGCCACCGCGCGAGTCCGGTGAGCCACACATCTGCGTGATTACTCCCTACGGGGCGCAGAAAAACAAGATACGCCAGGCCTTGCAGGCGCATCGTCTCCTCTCAGGAGTCCAGGTAGGGACGGTGCATAGTGCGCAAAGTGTAGAGTACCCCCTGTGTGATCTTCGACCTGGTGGAAGGATACAAGGTGCCCATCGAAGATTTCTCGCGGATGTCTGGGGGCAGAATGGGATCCCCACCAAGGCCACGCGGTTACTGAATGTCGCGAGTTCGCGTGCCAGCGACAAGCTGATCTTTGTGGCCAATGTCGACTATATTCAGCAATGCGATCCGCGCCAGAGGCACCTGTGTTGAGCGACAATGAGAAGTGAGCAGTGACGCGCATGACAACTGCCGGTTGAGAGAACACAGGGGATGAGCATCGTCGCGACTTGTCCCCTGCTGAAGAGGAGGAAGAGCCTCCCTGGACAAAAGCCCGCAGGAGG